>JAKJGA010000028.1 GCA_022704645.1 Spirochaetota bacterium | reverse complement strand
ACTTATCCTGACGTAAAAGAGGAAAGAGAATTGTGTCCTTGATAGATGCTGTATTTACAAAAAGCATAATCATACGGTCGATTCCGATGCCCATTCCGCCAGCCGGAGGAAGTCCGTATTCAAGTGCCGTAATATAATCGGAATCCATTTCAGTTGCTTCTTCATCTCCGGCATTCTTTTTTTCTACCTGAGCTTCAAAGCGTTCCTTTTGGTCAAAAGGGTCATTCAGCTCTGTGAAAGCATTTGCCATTTCACGGCCGGCAATGAAAAGTTCAAAACGTTCAACATAATCAGGATTATCTTCGCGCGATTTCGCAAGAGGTGAAAGTTCTTTAGGATAATCAGTCAGAAAAGTCGGATTGATGAATTTGTGTTCAACTTTTTCACTGAAGATTTCGTCGGCGATAGACCAGATGCTTTTAAAATCATCAGCTTTAACTCCGCATGATTTTGCAGCAGCTTTTGCTTCTTCAAGGGTTTTAATAACTGAGAAGTCGACTCCAGCGTATTCTTTAATCGCTTCAACATATCCTATGCGTTTCCAGCCTTTTGCGAGATTGATTTTTTCTCCCTGATAGTCGATTTCAGTTGTGCCGAAAAGATTCTGCGCGAGAGTCGAATAAATTTCTTCGGCTAGATTCATCATGTCCTTGTAATCCGCATAAGCCTGATACATTTCAATCATAGTAAATTCAGGATTATGACGGGTGTCGATTCCCTCATTTCTGAAATTTCTGTTCATTTCAAAAACTTTTTCGAAGCCGCCCACAACAAGACGCTTGAGATAAAGTTCGGGTGCGATTCTCAGATAAAGTGTCATATCAAGAGCATTGTGATGGGTGATGAACGGACGCGCTGCTGCACCTCCGGCTATCGGATGCATCATCGGAGTTTCAACTTCAAGAAAACCCTTCTCTTCAAGAATTTTGCGTACGCCAGAAATGATGCGGCTTCTCATAATGAAGTCTTCTTTTGTCTTGTGATTTACGATTAGATCAATATATCTCTGGCGGTATTTTGTTTCCTTGTCTGCGAACTCGTCAAAAATTTTGCCGTCTTTTTCTTTGACTACCGGAAGAGGGCGAAGGCATTTTGAAAGAAGAACCAAGTTTTCAGCTTTAATGGAAATTTCACCGCGTTTGGTTCTGAATGTTTCGCCTTTAACTCCGACGATATCTCCAAGATCAAATGATTTGAAATCCTCGTAATCCGATTCTCCGAGTTTATCTGCCGCGACATAAAGCTGAATGTTTCCGGTCATGTCTTCGATGTTGCAGAATGTTGCTTTTCCCATTTCGCGCTTTGACTTTATTCTTCCGGCAATAGAAACGTGCTGAGGTTTTTCTTCATTGAAATCAGCCAAAACTTTGCTGATTTCATTTTCTTTCGCAAAACGTAAAGGATAAGGGTTTATTCCCTTGGCTTTAAGCTTATTGATTTTTTCTATTCTCTGGGTTCTGATATCAACTAATTCTTCACTCATATTGTCTCCTGAAATTGATAGTATTCAAATATATAAGCCTTCTATCTGCATGAAATTCATTGGTTGAATAAGAATAAATTGAAGGCAATCAGTATAATTTTTGCCGTGCGGTGTCTGTGTCAATGAATAAAATCATGTATTCAAAAAGAAAATGATAGTGGAAAGCAGTGTTAAATGAATTATTCTTGCCATAATGAAGGTATACCTAAAATTGAAGAAGAGAGGATCGTATGAACAGAAGTCTTTTGCTGATAGACTGCACAGATAAGAAAGGTCTTATTCATGAAATAACGGGAGTCTTGCGTTCGCATAATGTTAATATCGAAACCAATCAGGAATTTGTAGATCATTCGAGCGGCCATTTTTTTATGCGGACAGAATTTTCAGGCAGTTTTGATTCCGGAAAAATGTATGATGATATGATGAAAATTCTTCCACCGAATTCTAAAGTTAAACTGACCGGTAAGCGAAAAAAAAATATTTTGCTCATGGCTTCAAAAGAACATCATTGCCTCGGTGATATTCTTGTAAAACATTCATTCAATGATATTAATGCGAATATTCTCGCAGTTATCAGCAATCATGAAATTTTAAGGTCAATTACCGAGAGATCTGATCTGCCTTTCCATTTTGTTTCTCACGAAAACATTTCACGAGAAGAGCATGAAAACAAGATTCTGAACATTATTAATCAGTATAATCCGGAGTACATAGTTCTTGCGAAATATATGAGGATACTTAATGCCGAATTTACCGGACTGTTTACTGAAAAGATTATAAACATTCATCATTCATTTCTTCCGGCTTTTATTGGAGCTAATCCTTATAAGCAGGCTTATGAACGCGGTGTTAAAATCATAGGTGCAACGGCGCATTTTGTTAATCATAATCTGGATGAAGGTCCTATTATTTCGCAGGATGTAATAAATATCAATCACACCATGAATGCTGAAGATATGGCCCGTGCGGGACGTGATGTAGAGAAATCCGTTCTGTCAAAGGCCCTAAAGCTGGTTTTTGACGACAAGGTTATGGTGAACGGCAATAAGACTGTTGTTTTTGACTGACAAAACTGTTGACGCTTCGGGCTTCCTTCTGTACATTGGGCGTTGAGGGGGGATGAATTGGTTTCGACTGCAGCTATTAGTCAGCAGTGGCACGCCGATTGACCTGGCGTATCGTAAAAACGGCGGGATTAAATTAAACGCAAACGAAAATTTTGCACTCGCTGCGTAAGCAGTGACGTTTTGGGGTCCTTCGCCCTCAGGGGATTTCAAGGCGTAAACGATGAGGGAGCAGCTGACCGTGAAGCTTCGGCGCGGAAGGTGGAAATTCAGAAGACAGGCTTTGAGTAGGGTTGTTCATTCTCCGGCGATAAGCTTAAATTAAATGAATGAAACAAGCGTGTAGAAGTTGTTGGTTCATACTGTAGGACGTGGGTTCAAATCCCACCATCTCCAAAAGTACTTGCAATTCTGAAAGCTTTTGCTTTTATTTATCGGGGGTCCGGTATGAAAGCAAAAGAAATGATAATTAAATCGGCATTTTCCGAAGAAGAATATTCAGTCGGCGAGGTGGAAGTTCACTTTGCCGGATGGGAGCATGCAAGAAAACATTTTTCGACTTTTTTTTCAGGCGGAAAATGGGTTTTCAGAGCGGCAAAAAATCCCGATGCTGTTTTTCTTTCGGAATTTGAAAGAAATCATCCCGAAAGCGCAAACCGCGCAAATATCATAAAAGCTTATTTGTCTGAGTTCTCTTCAAACATTTCTCTTTATCTTAAGGGAGATGTTGCTCCTCAGAGAAATGATATTCTTGAGAATTTGTCTTTGATGAATTATTATGGAGCACCGGATCCATTGCTGGACTGGAGTTTCTCTCCTTATGTTGCGCTTTATTCTGCATTAAGTTCTGATGAAGTCTTAAAAAAACCGATAACAATTTTCTGCATTAATACAAGTATCCTTGAAAATATTTGCAGGGAATTTCTTTATTCGGAAAAATTGAGAATTCCGTCAGAGGCTCCGTTCGGTGAATACAGAAGAGCGGATATTTTTGATTCAGTATTTGAATATTCACTTAAAGATAATCCAGGGTTTATTTTTCCGTTTAATCCGACGCGAAAGACCATAAGTTTTCTTCAGCGTCAGGGATTTTTTACTTTTAACGGCGGTTTTTTAAAAGATTTCGAGTATTCGCTGATTTCTATGTCTAAATTATGTGCTAAAAGGAATATTGCTCAGCCGGAAAATTTTATAAATAAAGTCACTATTTCCGCATCAGCTTCAGATGAAATAATGGATGATCTGTTTTTGATGAATATTACATCGATGACGCTTAATAACGGAATACGCGGATATGCTAAATCCGTTAAGGAATATGCAAGACGCAGACTTTAAAAAAATTAAAGGATTTATCGGTAATGTAAATGAGTCCGATCTTGTGAATGTGGATTCTTTTACCGGTATAAATGCAGCTGTGTTTATACCGTCTACCGGCAATTGCCTCTATTCAGTGCAGAGTAATCATGTACATCCTTCATATTCATTTTTTATCTGTTACAGCAAGTCCATCAGTTTTTTTGACGGAGAAAAAACTGTTAAGGCAGTTCCTGGAATATTGTATGGTGTTCCTCCGTTTTTTCCTCATCATGAAATTGCAGAAGATGCATTCATACGTTTTTTTGCCCTTATGATTGAACGCAAATATTTTGAAAAGGAAGCTTCGTTTTATTCTAAAATAATCGATCAGACCAGGCAGTTTTCTCTTGAGCCTCCTGATAGTTTTCTTCCGGCACTTAAAGAGTATATCGCAGAACTTTCTGATAGGAATAAATTAAACAAACAACTGGTAAAGGCGCTTGAATGCAGAATAACTCACATGATATTGCGATCTTTTTTCGGAGTTGATTCAAATGCGGAAAAAATATCCGACAGGTTTGATGTCGATAAAGCAGCGGAGTATATTAATGAGAAATATTCGGAAAATATAAGCGTTCGAGATATTGCATCCGTGATTGCATTGTCTCCGTCGCATTTTTCGAGAATATTTAAAAAAGAGACAGGACTCACTCCGCAGGAATATTTAATCCGTGTGCGTCTTGACCGTGCTAAAAGTTTTTTGATGCGCAGCAGAAAAAGCGTGACTGAAATTGCGCTTCAGTGCGGATTTTCAAGTTCTGCGCATTTCTCTTCAAGTTTTATAAAGCGTTTTGGAAAGACTCCGTCCGAATTTAAGAAATATTAGTTTTCTTCACGCATTCTCTCTTATGCTATCCGGTCGTTTATTTATACTTATGATTTGTCAGGTAAAAATAAAATATTTTTTCAAATATGACATACTGCTGTCACTGCAATAGTGTATGTTTCCGTAAAAGGAGACTTTATGAAAAAAGAAATTACTTCCGACAAATCAAACATAGCATTTTGCGGACTTTACTGCGGAGCGTGCAACTGGTTTTTAAGCGGGAAGTGCGCGGGTTGCGCAAAGAATGAAAAGGCAAAATGGTGCAAAACTCGTACCTGCTGTCTGGAAAATTCTTATAAGTCTTGTGCTGATTGTGCTGAATTTTCTAATCCCAATGACTGCGGAAAATTTAATACGGTCATCGGCCGGATTATCGGATTTGTTCTTCGTTCAAGCAGGATCGGATGTCTTAACTGCATTAAAGATATCGGATATGGCGAATACGCAAAGAAAATGTCTTCAGAAAAAACTTACACTATCAAGCGCAATTCAGCTTATTCAAAAAATAAATGATAGAAGCAACTGTAATTCGGGATTAAATTGAATTAAAAAACAATTGCAAAATTATACCGCGTATGAAATTTTTCTTCAACGGAGGAAACATGAAGCATACGCGTGTATTTTATTTTTCGGCTACAGGTAATTCTCTTGATGCCGCAAGGATGATTTCTTCCGGCATTAAGGGATCGGAAATAATTTCAATGGCGGAAAAATTTCCGAAAAAGGCGATCGGCGGAAAGAATGAATCGATTGGTTTTATCTTTCCTGTATATTTTGAAGGAATGCCGCGATTAGTTAAGAATTATATTGAAAACCTAAACATTAAGCCGGATACATATTGTTTCGCTGTTGCGACGTACGGCGGAAGTTATATGAATACACTGGGTTCTGTTGATACTCTTTTGAAAACAAAAGGTCTTTTTCTTTCTTATGCCGCTTCTGTACGTATGCCGGGGAATTATCTCACTATGTATAATCCTCCTTCTAGAATAAGAGTGAAGAGTATGCTTGAAAAAAGCAGAAAAACCTTGGCGAAAGTAACTGATGATATTTTAAATCAAAAAATCAAAATTCCTAAACAGCGTTTTGTTTTTATTTCTAATTATTTCAACAAGGTTATTTATACAGGAGTAGGAAAGTGGGAGAAAAATTTTCATGTTTCTGAAAAATGTACCGGATGCGGAATATGTGCGAAGGTTTGTCCTGTTGATAATATAAAAATCAAAAATAAACGGCTGGTCTGGGGTAACGAATGTGAAAGATGTGTTGCATGCATAAGTTGGTGTCCGGAGAAGGCGATTGATTTTTCAAGAAAGACCAAGGGTAGAAGAAGATATAATAATCCGAATGTAAAGTTGAAAGATATAATCCGGAAGAAGTGATAAAGAACGCGTGCTGATTTTGCTCTAATCAGCTATTATGAACGATTGTTTTCTTAGATGCAAATACTTTGATATAATCACACCTTTTGCATAATTCTTCCGGCAGAAGGTTTTTTGCGAATGAAGAACTTATGTTTAATGCTTTTGGGGATTCGAGAATATCGCAAAGATTGTTTTCGGTAATATTTCCGAGAGCAGAGCTGCCCTTCCAGTCTAGACAGCATGGTACAACTTTTCCATCGGATAAAATTCCAAAATGAGTTTTCATTCCGAGACAGAATCCTGTTTCCTGAAAAGGTTTATCGTTAATATCAGGCCATTTGAAGCGCTTATTGAAATGCAGATATATTTTATCTGTGATTTTAATGCTTTTATATTTCTTATCCGTGTCTATTCTCTCTAAAAGGTTCATGTCAAAACCGGGTTCAATACTTTTGACAATGTGTTCAATTGATTCTTTTGTTTCAGGAGAAACGAATGAATCAGCTTTGCTGTTTAGAATGCTCCAGTAACGGAAGTTTATAAAAGGCTGGTCATCCGACTTTATTTCAGCATTAAACTTTAAAATTTCTTCTATATGCTGTTCGAATAGATTTGATTCGAGGAGTGCATGGATTGAAAAATTTATCTGACTGAATTTACCTGGTTTATAAGACCTGCGGATATGATCTGTCAATGTTCCGTTTGTTGTAAGGCAGATCCTAAGATTATTTTCTGCAGCAATGTCTGTGAACTCAGAAAAAAGCGGATGGAATGTCGGTTCACCGAGAAGATGCATCGTTATTTCATCTGTAACGGGAGAAAGTTCACTGCAGCATTTCTTAAAAAGTTCTAACGACATAAAATGCGCGCCGTTTTCGTTCGGCGCGCAGAATGGACAGGCAAGATTGCAGGCGTTGGTTATTTCGACATAAACTCGCTTGAATCTTTTCAATTATTTCTGAACCTTTTTGGTATAATTGAGAAGCCCTCCGTCGAGAAGAATTTTTCTCTGACGTTCGGAAAAATCCATTTTAAGCATATAGTTCTTTCCGGAAATGTTAATCTGGATTTCCTTCGAGCCGCTTTCAACAGCTGAACGAAGATTTTTTATTTCAAACTCAGCACCCTGAGCAAATGAATCGTAATCAGCTTCGTTTACAAAATAAAGCGGAAGAATTCCGAAATTAATAAGATTAGCTGAGTGAATGCGTTCAAAAGATTTTGCAATCACCAGACGTACTCCGAGATACATCGGGCAAATAGCTGCATGTTCGCGGCTTGATCCCTGACCGTAGCTAAGTCCTGCGACAACTGCCGTGTAAAGAGATTTTGATTTAGCTTCAAGCGAACGTTTCGCAAAAGAAGCGTCGACGCCTTCAAAAACATAATTCGCATAAGCCGGAATATTTGAGCGGAATTTGAGTCTTGCTCCGGCAGGCATTATGTGGTCGGTTGTTATCTTGTCTGCGACTTTAAGACCGATTATACCTTTAAAAGAATCCATGAGCGGTTCGGTAAAAGGCGGTTCTCCGATGTTCGGACCTCTGAAAATATCTCCGTTGAGAGAAGGCTTTATAACGAGTGAATCATCTACGAGAAAGCTTTCAGGCATTTCAAATTTTGGAAACTCTGAAGCAGGATATGTTGTAGGATCCGTAAATTTACCCTCAAGGGCGGTTACCGCTGCTGTTTCAGGAGAAACCAGATAAATCTGTCCGTCTTTTGTTCCGGAACGGCCTTCAAAATTTCTGTTATTTGTACGCACGGAAATTCCGCCTGTCTGCGGTGCCTGACCTGATCCGATGCAGAATCCGCATGTTGATTCCATAATTCGTGCGCCTGATGCTATTATATCAGCAAGAGCGCCGTTTCGGGCAATCATTTCAAAAACCTGTTTCGAACCCGGCGCTACTATAAAGCTTATGTCCGGAGACACTTTTTTGCCTTTGAGAATACCTGCAACAGTCATCATATCCTTGAATGAAGCATTTGTACAGCTTCCAACTGCAACCTGATCGATTTTCATTCCTGCAAGTTCCGAAACTTTTTTTACATTATCAGGTGAATGAGGGCATGATGCCATCGGTTCAAGTGTTGAAAGATCAATTTCGATTATTCTGTCATAAAAAGCATCAGAATCCGGAAGAAGTTCTTTCCAGTCGGACTCTCTGTTCTGTGCTGAAAGAAATTTCTTTGTTACTTCATCAGACGGAAACAATGAAGTTGTTACACCGAGTTCTGCGCCCATGTTTGTGATAGTTGCGCGTTCGGGAACTGAAAGCGTATCAATTCCCTGACCTGTATATTCAACAATACATCCGACATTTCCTTTGGTAGTCAGAATTTCAAGAACCTTGATTATAACGTCTTTTGCAGAAACATAAGGACGGAGTTTTCCTGAAAGTTTTACATTTATTACTTTAGGGCATGTCAGATAAAAAGGCCCGCCGCCCATCGCAACAGCAACGTCAAGTCCGCCGGCTCCGATTGCAATCATTCCTATTCCGCCGCCTGTCGGAGTGTGTGAGTCAGATCCGAGAAGAGTTTTGCCGGGTTTTCCGAATCTTTCGAGATGAACCTGATGGCATATTCCGTTTCCGGCCTTAGAATGATAAATTCCGAATTTAGAATTCATGGTCTGAAGGTATTTGTGGTCATCGGCGTTTTCGAATCCCATCTGAAGTGTATTGTGGTCTACATATGAAACTGAAATATCAGTTTTAACTTTGTCGATTCCCATTGCTTCAAACTGAAGATAGGCCATTGTGCCTGTCGCATCCTGAGTGAGAGTCTGGTCGATTCTTATGCCGATTTCGTTACCGGCTTTGAGTTCTCCTTCAAGAAGATGCTCTTTAAGAATTTTATACGTAAGTGAAAGTCCCATGCTTTTCTCCTTAATTAGTTTCAATTATCTGAACTTCAACGATAGGGTCGCGCTGAAGCGATTTTTCAAAATATGTCCTCAAACTGCGTTTTACCGACGAAGCCATTTCGTTTTTGCTGACTGTTGAACCTGTCTTTTCAAGACGCTGTGTTATATTGTCGGTAATAGCATTTTTAATTTTTTCGTTTCCGCATCCGACGAAGCCTTTCATTTTTATTATAGGATTCGAAGCAAGCAGTCCGTTGTTAGTTACGAGCGTGATGAAAACAATTCCGTCCTCACTCATGACCTGACGGTCTTTTATTACATCGCTTGAAAGGTCATCGGTCATGAGCCCGTCGATGAATACGTTTTTGATGTCGATTTTTCCGCGCTTCTCGATCTTATCTTTTGAAACGGTAATTATATCTCCATTGTCGGCGACGATTAAATTCGAAGGTTTTATTCCGAGTCCTTCTGCAAGACGGGCATGCGCTTTGAGATGTTTATGCTCTCCGTGAACAGGCATGAAAAATTTAGGTTTGATGAGAGATATCATCAGTTTAAGTTCTTCCTGTGACGCATGTCCGGATACGTGGACATTGTCATCATTTTCATAAAAAACATTGGCTCCCATTTTCATCAGAGAGTTTATTACTACCGAAACCGTTCTTTCGTTTCCGGGAATTACGCTTGCTGTGATTATCACTCTGTCGCCTGAGTTGCAGGCAAAATGCTGATGAGTTCCGTTTGCGATTCTCGAAAGCGCGCTCATCGGTTCGCCCTGCGTGCCCGTGCATACGATGACTAGTTTTTTATCCTGAAGTATTTTAGCTTCATTTAATTCTACAATCAGACCGTCGCGGAAATTGAGATATCCGAGTTCCTTCGCAATATTGATGTTATTTATCATGCTTCTGCCGGAAATTACAACTTTTCGGTTGAATTTAGCTGCGGCATCAAGTACCTGCTGAATTCGGTTGATGTTTGAAGCAAAAGTCGCGACAATAATTCTGCCTTTTGCATTTGAAAACATGTCGAAGAGTTTGCTGTTTAGGTCGGATTCGGTTCCGGTATAGCCTGGCTTTTCCGCGTTGGTTGAATCCGAAAGAAGAAGATCGACACCGTTTTCTCCGAGTTCAGCAAGATTGTAAAGGTCTGCTACTTTTCCGTCAACAGGAGAAAAATCAAACTTGAAATCACCGGTATGAACGACAGAAAGATTTTTTGTTTTGATTGAAATCCCGACGCTGTCAATGATTGAGTGATTCATCCGGATGAAACCGATATCGAAAGATCCAATTTTAACATTTTCTCTCGGTTCAATTTCGATAAAGCGCGGTTGAAAATTTAAAGCGCGTTCTTTTACTTTGTTTTTGATAAGACCCAGTGTAAGTTTTGTTCCGAAAACGGGAACGTCAAATTCCTGTAGAAGGTGTGATACTGCCCCGATGTGATCCTCGTGTCCGTGAGTGATTACCAGAGCTTTGAAGTCGGAACGTCTTTCTCTGAGATAAGAAAAGTCCGGAATGATGAAATCTATTCCAGGCATTTCAGTTGTCGGAAACATAATTCCGCAGTCAACGGCTATTATCGAGTCTTCGGATTCAAACAATGTCATGTTTCTTCCGATTGCGTCAAGTCCTCCGAGCGGAATTATTTTCAGCGCCGGTTCGTTTTTTCTTTTTTGTTTGGGATTAAAATTTTTTTTCCTCATGCCCCTGTGTGCCCGAAACCGCCTGATCCTCTTTTTGTTTCGGAAAGCTCGCAGTCAAGGAAGTGCGCTCTGTAGACTTTTGCGAAAACAATCTGTGCTATACGCATTCCATTTGTTATTCTGAAGTCTTCCGCGCCGAGATTAGTCATTATGACTTTAATCTCTCCGCGGTAGTCGCTGTCTATTGTTCCGGGAGAATTCAATAGAGTAATTCCATTTTTAACTGCAAGACCGCTTCGCGGTCTGACCTGAGCTTCGTAACCGACCGGTATTTCCATCGAAACGCCGGTTGGAATAAGCGCAGTTTCACCTTTCTTTAAAAGTATGTCTCTTTCCGTAAACGCACACAAATCCGCACCTGCGGCACCTGCTGTTTGATAATCCGGAAAAGACGCCCCCTTTTCTAAAACAATTTTTACTGGGATCATTAGTTTCTATTTATTATATTTCAAACGGCTCCCGCCGTTATGATTCTTAGCATTTACGGCATAGTCAGTTGTTTCACCGCAATCTGTCAATAAGTTTATTATTGTGAACCCTGGTGCATCAGTCTAGCTGGACTGATGTTTCATTTTTGTATTTGATTTTACTGCCGGATTATAATATGATAAATTAACGCGGTGAGGATAAAATGCAGGTTCAAACAATTTTAATGACGAGTGATGAAAGAGCCATCCTTGCGAAAAGCATTCGGGATAAAAAGAGAATATTGCTTATTATCAGTTTTGCTTGTCTGACTGGTCCTGCCGTACTTTTTGTCATAAACTGGTTTATGCCCCTTGAAAATTTTTATTATTATTTTCCGGTGATATTGATATCGGAAGTTGCTGTAATGCTCATTATCTCTAGGATTATTAAAAAGAGTATTATGCTTGCTGAATCTGATGTCGAAAAAGGAATAAAAGAAATAATAACCGGAACTGTTGCTGATATTAATAAAAAATACGGAACAATAAGGATTGAAGACAGAAAAGTTGAAATTCCTGTTAGTTGTATAAATTTAGTTAAAAAGGGTGATGAAATCACTGCTCATATAGCAAAGGAATCAGGGTTTCCATTGAAAATTGAAATTGTAAAATGATTAAAATCATTCGGGAAGATTGCTTAATGCGGATATTTGTTGATAAATTAATTTATCTAAGAATATGAAAACCCGCGAATATAAATTTTTCCTTCTCGGCATTTCCTTCAAAGCTTTGCACATCATCGGCAAATTTAATGTAGGGATTACAAAGGATGCCTGAAATATATTTCAGACCGAATTCCGCTGAATATGATATTTTCCTGTTTGTTTTCCCTGCGATGCCAAATGAAGGCAGAATATATATTGTTGATTTTTCAGAATTGTGAAAATCCACTTCAAGCGAAGCCCTTGCGAGATAATCATATGCAAAGTGTTCCCTTTTGAAATACTTCGCGGCTTCTAATTTCCATAGAAAATTCATTGGGTAATCATCATCTTTTTCAGAGTACGCGTAGTAATCATATTCTGTGCGCGGATACATTCCGGGACTGCCTGCGGATATGAAAACCGAATGATATTTTTCCGGAATAGTTTTATCATCATTGCCGTAGAGATTTTGAGTGAATGCATACTCTGCGGATAATACAGCTGATGAAGAAGCGCCACCTGTAAATAATCCACCGCGTACGGAATATTCCAAGCGCCATGGATACATCATTGTAATCTGAACGGGTGAACGATGGATAAGATTATTTTCACAGTATGCAGTAAAATTACTTATAGAAAAAATATCTATTGCAATGTTGCCTTCCGCAGTGTTGCCGTAATGACTGCTGCGGAATTCTCTTCCGTATCCAACGGAAAAGTGCATCGCCGGAAACAAGATTGATTTATTATTATGAGATGTAATTTTGTTTCCGCTTTCGTTTGTCCCATTAAGAGAAAAAAGTGTTTCAACGTTAAGACCTGCTGAAAAATATTTTGCCGGTGGACATTTATAATAGTCAGTGTCTTCTGAATGTGAATATCTTACATAAGGCATCAGGTAAATATTTCCGGACGGGTGTATAAAGCCTGTTTCAAATATGCGGCTTATGCGCAGTGAGTCATCAATTGTGAAATATCCGAATGCCCGCACATAAGGGAAAAAGCCGTAGATATTTGCAATTTCAAGCCGTACATCTGTTTTAAAAATAAATTTGTACGGATATTCAATCGTGGCAAGTCTTCTTCCTGCATAAAGAGAATAATGAAGTTTCGGATTGAAAGAAATAGAGTTTGAATCCGGATATTTTCCTTCGGAAACATTCATTCCGTAGCTTGTCCACTTAAGCGCGGTTCCGTACCAACGGTAGCGGTCTTCTGCTAAAACTAATTTTCCGGGGTAGTTAAAGCATTCATGATCAATAATGAATGCTAAATAACCGGCACCAGTATCAAAATGGGCATGAATAAAATCAATAGGTTGATATTGTATTGTGTAAGGTTTGTTTTTCGGAATTCCCTTTCCGCCGTAAATTGTTTTTTCATTCATTGAAAATAAAAGTGAGAAAAAATTTCTTTTATAAAGGTTAATTTCTATGAAATTTGTAAGGCTGCCGGAATATTTATTATTGTCGGGAAGAAATAATGATGTATCAGCGGCAATTCGTGCAGAGTTGAAAAAGTGTGAATCTTCGTTAGAGTATAAGTCTTTTATTCCTGAAAGCAGGAATGCACAAAAAAATAATATCGCGGCAAAACGCTTCATAAAGTGATTGTATTGCTGGAAATTGATTATGTCCAGCCGGTTTTTCAATAAAACCGGCTTATAATTAAATGCCTGATCAAAATGGAAATTCTTTAGAGTTGTCTTCCTCAATCGGAAATGAAGACTCTGCGGAAAGCTTTGCCTTTCCGTGAATTTCAAGAGGCTGAACAAGAAAAGCTTTCGGTTTTGCCGGACATGTATATTCACAGGCGCCGCATCCTATGCAGAGTTCCGCTTCTAAATACGGAAAAGGATGACCTTCAAGCGGTGAATTCATTTTTATGGCATGTGTCGGGCAAATTTCCGCGCAAGCTCCGCATGCCCTGTTTTTGATTTTTACTATGCATTTGGATGGAACGAAATATGCCTCGCCGATTTTGACGGATTTTTTTTCTTTCACCTGTAGCTTTTTGATCGCGCCGGAAGGGCAGACCGAAGAACAAGAAGTACATTCAAAAAGGCAATATGCTTTCTGATAGTTCATAAACGGCTGCATTATCGAATCGATTCCGTTTTCAAATAGTGAAGGTGAAAGAACGCCAGTCGGACATTTTGAAACACAAAGAGAACAGCCCGTGCATGAATTCTTGAAATTTCTGATTGAAACCGAACCAGGCGGGACTGCGCGTATTTTTTTTGATGCGCTTGAAGAAGCTAAAATGCGCGGTGTTAAAATTCCGGCTGTAAGGATGAGTGCTGATTTAATAAATGTTTTTCTTCCTTCGGCATTTGTCTTCTCTCCTGAGGTTTTATTTGTTTTAATATGAGGAAATTGAAAACTGTAATTCAATGCATCTTGTGCACATGTTCCGACACAATTAAGGCATAGCACGCATTCGGAAGTTATTTTGTTTTTATTTATTGCATTAGACGGACAGGCCGATTCGCATTTTCCGCATGATACGCATTTCTTTTCATTGATTCTGATATTGAATAATGAAAATTTCGAGATTAGAGAAAAGAGCGCGCCTGAGGGGCAAAGTGCGTAGCAGAATATTCTTCCGCGGAAAAATGCCAGGCCTGTTATAATGGCGAAAAAAAAGAATCCTATTGCAAAATGTAAATTATCAATTGAATGATCTTCATGCGGAATAGAATAGCCTGAAATTTTATTTATGACAGTTGCGAAAGCATTTTCAACGTTTGATAATATTGGTACGAAAAAATAAGCGCTTATTTTGCCGAATATGCTGAAAGGTTCTAACAGACCGGTATAAGCGGAAAGCCCGAGCGCTGAAAGAATAATGACTGCGAACAGGATGATGTATTTGAGAAAATTGATTTTTTTGACATAATGAAAATTCTTTTTCCGGATTTTCGAACCGAGCCGCGAAATGAGATCATTATATATTCCCAAAGGACAGAATACCGAACAGATAACTCGGCCGGTAATAACCGTAATGCAGATAATTGCGATTATATAAATAAAAGCCATAGATAGAATTGCGGGCAATATCTGCAAATTGATGATGAACTGTGCAGCCTTCTCGTAAAAATGTATTGCTGATCCGGGTATGTTTTTATGAAAGAAAAAAAGCAGTGTCAGTGAAAGAATGAAAATGGATAAAATGATTCTGATAATTTTAATTTTTTTCATAACACTATCCGCTTAATTCTGAGTTTGGACAGATCCATTTGTCCGAGTTTGAAGTCCGCAGCAAATCTTATATGGTCAACTGTCTCGGGATTAATTCCGAAAAGTTTCGCTGCTGCTGTGTCTGCCGCTACAATGTCGGGCGACGCGATAAGTGATTTCATCTTGAGAAGATCGCTGAAATCACCGCCTCTGGGACCGTTTCTTTTTACAATGCAGTATGCATCAACTACCGTCAGGTCTATTATGCGGACAGTTGCAATATCCGCGATTGATTCGTGAAGACCCGCCGAATGAAAGGCATTCATGTCCCAGGTTGTTCCTATCAGATTTTTTAATCCGCATGTCATTTTGCTTCCAAAGTGATGTTTGAGAACGGGAACGTTTATCACTGTGTCAGCAGACATGAAAATTTCATGCAGTTTAGCATGTTTGAGAGCTTTTGCTCTTCGTAGGGTTGTCGAATGATAGTAGCTCTCACTTCCTGACGGTACTATTATTGCACCGGCGTCTTTTGCGGCTTTTTCTATTCCGCTTATTTTATAACATGTTTTCCAGTCAAAGATGGGATGATCATTAACGTAAATTTTTGACGCGCCTGCTTCCTTGCAGTGCAGAATGATTCGCTTGATTAAATTAGGATTCGTCGTTGCCGCGTATTGCGGTTCGATATTCCATCCGATATTCGGCTTGATAAGTACAGTTTTGCCTTTTTTTACAAAACGGCTCATACCGCCCAGAG
>JAKJGA010000027.1 GCA_022704645.1 Spirochaetota bacterium | reverse complement strand
CGGGTTTTGATAATGTTGAATCTGCTTATGTTTCAAATCCGCCATTGTCATCGGTGAAACAGCCGCTTTATAATATGGGGATGAAGGCATTGACAACAATAGTTGATATTATTGAAAACAGACCATATGAAATGTCTTCTATTTTTCCGACTGAGCACATAATAAGGGATTCGTGCGGATGTCTTCTTACCGAAAGTACGGATGATGATGAAACTTCTGCAGGGTCTTTTTCTTCCTCTTTTAACTTTCCTGAAATTAAAAGTGATCTTATTGAGAAAATAAGATCAGACTGCAATGGTTCAGGAACTATGCATTTTCTGCATCATTTTAATTCGGTTCTTGCACAGATCAGCCGAACTGAAGATATTATTGAGTTTCATGATCTTATATCGGAGATGCGCGATGAATTGATTTCGCCGGAAGCGCTGATGGGCAATGATGCTACATACGGCAAGGCGTTTAATCACAGCTTTATCCGCGGGAAGGAAGCTGAAAATATTTTAAGAAAATATTGTTTAACTATTCATTCTATTGAGAATCATCTTCATAAAGCGCGAAGCCTTATTACGAGAAGAGCCGAACAGCTTCAGTTTGTGAAATATCTTAATACAAATCACAGATCATCGCAGATTATAGAAATCGGACAGAATCTTCTTACGGCTTACAGGATGGAACATCTGTTGTCGGTAATTAAAAATTCATTTCCGACTGTTGATATCAATTTGTGCGCGATAGTTCTTTTTGATGATGAGGCGAGTTATCCGATATCAAAGACTTCAAAGGTGATTTTTCAATATGACGGTGAAAAAGAATTCAGCGGAAAGGATAATTCTTTTGAGACGGTTAAAATTCTTCCTGATAATCTCTGGCTGCCGGATAGAATGAGTCCATGGCTTGCGAATGTAATTCCGCTTAATCATAACAATGAAACAGTCGGGTATGTTCTTTATGAGTCGAAGAATCTTTTCGGGCTGATTTATGAAGCGTTTACTTCAGAGATTGCAAGCGCGCTTAAGGGAATTGATATTTATAAGGAAAATGAAATTATTCTTTCGGGGATAAAAGAACGCAGTAAAAAGATCAATACGCTTGTTATGCCGATGCTTGAATCGATTCAGCAGGTTGCGCTTTTGTCCGAAGAAGAAATAAAAAGCACGAAGGAACTTTCGAGCATTACAAGCACCGGTCTTGATCAGCTTAAATCGTCAAACGAAATTATTGAAAAAACATCAGAGAGCATTGCGCAGATGGTTGAGATGATTCATCTGATTGAAAATCTTTCTGACAGCATCAATATTCTGGCGCTCAATGCTTCGATTGAATCGGCAAGAGCCGGAAAGTACGGTCTCGGTTTTCAGGTTATATCAACTGAAGTAAAGGAGCTTTCTGATACGACGGCGAAGAATACAAAAAGTATTCTTGAAGTATTAAATCTCATATCAAACAATATCAAGGATTCGAATAACGCCAGCAGAAAGAATTATATGGTATTCAGCGATTTGAAAAATCACGTAATCAAGGTAACGGATTTGTTTCAAAATATTACAGGTATGATGAATGAGTTGTCGAAATCGAGTAATGAGATTTTGAGTGAAATAGAGAAAAAAATATAATGTCTGCCCGCGAGGCGGGCAGACACAAAAGGTGCTCCGCACCTTTAAATCTGGTTTTGTCCGGTCACCGGACTTGTTGTCAAAGGCTTGCGCCTTTGAAATCCTGTTTCGCATGGTCTCATGCGATAAGATCAAAGATGCCCGCGAGGCGGGCAGACACAAAAGGTGTTTCACACCTTTTAAATCCGTTTGTCCATTTCTTTTGCTGTGCCCAAAAGAAATGGACTCTATCCGAGCGCTGATCCATCCGTGGGCGCTCGGACTTGCGTACATCCGTGTACGTTCGGAAAAGGGCACCGCTGCGCGGGGCTTGTCGGGCGAATTCCTCGCACCGGCTTTGCCGGATGCTGCGGTCGCCCGAGTTGAGTCGCGCTTTGCGCGACGTTTAGGTGTTGTTGCTTTCATTTGTTTTATTCTGATGAACTGTGAATTAATTGATAGGAAGCCCTCGCCTTGTAGGAGAGGTCGCTAGTTTGCGCAGGACGCGCAAACATTGCCCGCGAGAAAGAGTTATACTAGTCTCATGCATCTTTTTATGCGGCGTTATAATGATGATTTAACCGATATGATGTGATTTTAACCAATTGTTAAGTTCTGTAATAACAGCTATTATATCCAAAGGTAATTTTAATTCGGTTGTTATTGATCCGAGACCACGGCAATGAGCACTCCACAAGCGTTGCAGAAAAGATATTTCTTCTTCATTAAATTGAATTGGTACAATAAGAGAAGTATTGCGGGTTTGTAATGCCTGTTCGTTCATATGCTCACCGCGATAATATACGGATCTATTGCAACTCGAAGAGATTTGGCGTAAGTTCTGAGTTTGCTGATATCTATTTTTTCTTTTCCCTTTTTTGAAAGAGCGGTTTTAAGAGCTTTTACTGCTGTTTCTTTTCCGAGATATCTGAAAGAATCAATGATGGTTCTTTCACGGTCAAAAATAGGAACGGTTTCTGATCCGATTTTGAGTTCAGTTATTCCTATTGTTGTATTTCTCATTCTGACTATTTTTACACCTTTGCGCTTTGGCGCCCATTTTTCATGAGGCAGTGCAATCCAGTATGCTCGAGGAATTTCTTCTGTATAATCATACAGATCAAGAGCTGAGACAAGACAAATAATTCCCTCAGGAATGCTTTTTACAGCAAGTACCAGATCTTCGTATCGGACGTCAACATCAATATTCGCGTCTTTATTTCTGTACACACCATGATCAATACGTTCGAGAATACCTTTTTTAACGTAATAACAGAGCAGTGCAGAGCTGCAGCCGAGAGCTTTTGCCTCTGAAGCGTTAAAGAGCGGTTGTTTCATGAGCGGTTGTATAAGAGAGATTTGAGATATTCTTTTCATAAGTATAATTTAAGAAACATGCCCAAAGAAGTCAAGTGGGAATGAATGATAAAAAGAGTGTTTTGATTATCCATTTCTTTTATTCTCCAATTAGTCAGCGCGTTATGACATCTATGTCCGCGCTGACCTCTCGGTATCCTGCCGAACGGAAATTCGGTGTTATCCGAGCGTTGATCCATCCGTTGGCGTTTTCTTTCATTCATTCTTTTCTCAATTTACTTTTATTTTGTAGCCTGCGGATTCGCTTAATTGTTCGCATTTGTCGAATGTTGTTTCTGCGGCGATGATGTAGAGATAGTATGTTTGATTGTTTTCATTCATATTACAATATTGCAACGCGTTTTGTCATCCCCGCTTAATAAGCGTTCAATTTATCTACAGCTGATAATTTATTTCCGGTTTGACACTTTATTTGAAGATATACATAATGATATAATGAGGCTTTATAAATGAGTTACTTACTTTTCATGGATGAAAGCGGCCATGATCACAAAAATACTCCATATGAAGTTCGAGGCGGAATTGCTATTCCTGATAATGAATTATGGTCTTTTGTTCAAGGCATGCAGAATCTTGAGAATCTTTCATTTGGTGACCGTTTATATAATTATGGGAAAGAAATAAAGGGGCACAAACTTCTTGATAAAGACCGGTTTAAGTGGTCAAATCAGGATGAATGGTTTGAAGATTCTTTAAGACGAAAACTTGCTCTTGCATTTTTGAATCGCGGGTTGAAGAAAGAAAAACCTCATAGAAATGAATTTACTGCTTATGGTCAGGCATGTCTGACCATGATACGAGGTATTTTTAAACTGCTTGATCAGCATAGGGCAGTAATTTTTGCTTCAGTGATACCTTCAAATTCTACAAAGCCTGCTGGATTTAAGTTTGATGATTATCTCCGGAAAGATCATGTTTTTTTGTTCGAAAGATATTTTGATTTCTTAGATCAAAATGAAACACAAGGACTATTGGTTCTTGATGAAACAGATAAATCTGAGGATAGACGTTTTGTTGAAAAAATGAACCGCTATTTTCTTAAAACACGAACCGGAATTCTTCGTTCAACAAGAATTATTCCAGTTCCGTTTTTTGTAGCATCTGACATGTCTTATCTTATTCAAGCGGCAGATTGTGTAATATATTGTATTAATTGGGGATTCAGATTGCCGGTTTCAGGAATGAATGCGGAAGCACGTGTTGACATTGTGAATGAAAGTTATGATTGGATTCGAAGACTACAGGCTCGAATAGAAATCAATAAAAACGGATACTGCGGTTGTGAATGGGGAATAACTTATGTTCCGGATCCATATATGGGGAGAGCATAAAAAAGGAGGTAACGCTCGCGGCTGACAACAAGTGCTTCGCCGGGACAGAACCTCCATTAACAATAATATACTGAAACAGGATTTTGTCAAATTATTAATAATTTGTAATGGTATTATTTGCCGGTTATTTTTGTCTCGTTTGCTTCTCGGAAGATTAAATCTGTCTATTGTCATGCTTGCGATAGACCGACTCTGAGCAGGGACGGCGATATTATTACTTTGCAGAAGACTTTTGGAAGAATCCTCACTCCGGGAATCCTCCTTTGATAAAGATTTGTCCTCAAGCCGGACGGGCTGCAAAGGCTTCGATTTCTCCGAGTGTCGGGATATCACACAAGGCTATGCCTTATGAATCTTTTTTTCTGCATGGATCATGCAATAATTTTAAAGGGCATTCCATGCCCTTTATCCGGTTTTCGCATGGTCTCATGCAATAAGATCAAAAGGGACCGGGCTTCAATCGCCAGCCCCGCCCCTTTTGAAATCCCCGCCCGCTCTTTGTCGGGCGAATTCCTCGCACCGGCTTCGCCGGATGCTGCGGTCGCCCGAGTTGTGTCCGACTGCGTCGGACGGTTTAGGTGATTTTTTTCTAATTCATCCATTTCTGAAGCAGTAAATTTGTGACAGATAGTCCTCTCCTTTAGGAGAGGGCACGCGGCAGCTGGGTGAGGCTTTTTTGCTGTCATGGATTTTCCTTGCTTCGTCATGATTCTTGATGTTTTTTTGAAAAAAATACCGACCCCCACTTTGAGGTGTTTGTTCTCGCGGCGGGATGGGGTATTTTGCTATGGGTAAAAGATTATCTTGACAAACATGATAAATTTGTATAATGATTGCTCAGAAAGGTGTTTGATAAAGAATAAGTCGCGAAGATATGTTAGAATTTCGAGTTGATGGAGCATGGAATATTTATTGAGGATATATTATGAAACGGAATTTGTTGAGAGTGTCAGATCTTTTGTGTAAACAGCCACTAATCACAACGGAACTCTCTCGCCAAAATATACCGCAAACTGATTCATCGCAGCGCCCCAGTCTCTGATCGGCATCGTCCATTTTTTCTCAGCCTTCGTCAATGCCAAATACAAAACTTTAAAGATTGCTTCGTCTGTTGGAAAAGCGGATCTTTTCTGGGTAACTTTTCTCAGACTTGAATTCAGAGATTCAATCGCATTAGTCGTGTAAATCGCTTTTCGAATATCCATGGGATAGGCAAAAAATTCATTCAGATTTTCCCAGTTGGCTTTCCATGATTTTGAAATCATCGGATACTTATGATCCCACTTTTCAGCAAATTCATCAAGCGCATCCAGCCCGGATTTTTCAGATGGCGCAGTATATATTTTTTTAAGATCAACACAGATTGTTTTTTGCTCTTTCCATGACACATATTTCGTTGAGTTCCGTATCATGTGAACAATGCACAACTGAATTCGTGTCTGAGGAAAAACGGCATTTACAGCATCCGGGAAACCTTTGAGACCATCCATGCAGGCGATGAAAATATCTTCGACACCGCGATTTTTGATTTCTGTAACAACTTGAAGCCAGAATTTTGCTCCTTCGTTTTCAGAGATCCAAAGCCCCAAAACTTCCTTTTTTCCTTGTAAATTGATGCCTATTGCGGTGTAAACCGATTTGTTTGCGACTTTACCGTCCGTGCGCCCCTTTATAACTATTGCATCCAGATATACAATCGGATAAACAGGATCAAGCGGGCGGGATTGCCACTCAATTACTTCTTTCATTATTTCGTTAGTTACGTTACTGATAAGATCGGGTGAAACTTCAACACCATAGATTTCTTCAAGATGCCCTTGAATATCTCTGGTTGTCATTCCACGTGCGTACATCGAAATGATTTTGTCATCAAACATATCAAACCGTTTCTGATGCTTTTTGATTATTTGAGGTTCAAATTCTCCGTTGCGGTCACGGGGAATTTCTATTTCAATTTCCCCGTTGCTTGTAATGACTTTTTTAGAGCTTTTCCCGTTCCTGTAATTTCCGGTTGAAACTGAACTTTTTTCACTTTTTTCATATCCGAGATGATCCGTCATTTCTGCATTCATCGCAGTCTCGATGATCATCTTTGTCAATTGCTGGATCAAACCGTTTTGTCCAGTAATCTGCTCCGGTGTGAGTTTCTTAAAATCCACATCCTTGAGCAATTCTTTGATAATTCCTTCATTGTTCATAGCCATAAACTTCCTTTTTTTTATTGAATATTTTTACGGCTATTTACACAAATCTTTTTACACTCTCCAGTACTAATTCAAAAATAAAATAATTGATTAAAATAATTTGTCTTATGCACCGTTTTCATCTGACACCTTCTCTCAAGCAATACTTAAAATGCCATCTTTTGTCTTATTACTCAAAATTTCTGATATTTTCAAAAAAAATAATTTACAAAAGTCTTTTTAGGGTGTTTTATATTTTTATTTTGCCTTCAATAATGACATGTTGAGTTTCCCATTCGATTAAATTTAATCAGTCAAGTAAGGAGTTTGAATCTTTCAGAAATTGTTAACTCAGTTTAAAATTTATTAAAGGAGTAATTGAATGAAAGACATTGATTTATTGAAAGAATTTCTGGAATTTCCTCGATGGACATCCGATCCTGTGTTTGATAAATTTAAGACTATAGATAATCATGTTTATCGTGAAGCTGAAGATATACAAGATGGGCGTAGATTTTTATTTGTCAATGGACAAAAAGAAAAGAAGGTTGTTTTGGTAGCTCATGCTGATACAGCATTTTATTGTAGAGAAAAACATTCTGTTGAAGTTGAAGATGGCTGCTTCATTGCAGTAAATGAAGCCGGAGAAAGAACTCTTTTAGGTGCAGATGATAGAGCCGGATGTGCGATATTGTGGGCACTTAAGGATTCTGGTCATTCAATTCTCGTTACCGATGCTGAAGAATTTAATTTATTCGGAACTACTTGGCTGGTTAAGGAAAATCCAGATATCGTACAATTGCTGAACCAACATCAGTTTATGATACAATTTGACAGACGATACGGCACCGACTTCGTGTGCGTTAAAGTCGTTTCAGATGAATTCCGGGATTATATTAGAGAAAACACAAATTATTCTGAATCGAAAAGCTCCACGCATACTGATATTTGCTTGTTATGTACTTATATTTGCGGAGTGAATATCAGTGTTGGATACTATGAAGCGCATACCGTTAATGAAAAGATTGATTATAATCAATGGCTGCATACTCTAAATATGGCGAGACGATTATTATCTCGGGATTTGCCCAGATTTGAACTATGAATATTATATTATAGGCATTCGGAGATGAGTGAGATTGTCATGTTCTCCGTTTTATCCGTATTATTTTAGAAAATAATACGGGCACTATGAGTATAGATATTTTTTGTTAGTTTCATTGTGTATAAATTAAAGAATTATATCGTAGTGAGGTTTACATGAAATATGTTAAAAGGACTATAGAGGAATGTGTAAGAGATGATGCTCAGTTTGATCCTTACGCTAAGGAAAATATCGTATACTTCAAAGCCTGTGAACTTAAAGTATACCATAATAGTCTCTACGAGGTTGGTAAGAGCCCGGAAGAACTTTACAGGTCTACCCCAGATCATCCCGATGCTTCCAGATCACTTGAGCTGGCTATAGATTCTCATCAGCGTTTCCATATAAATACTTCCAAAGCTTACGCATCAGCATACACTGATTATGAAACTGCTGAAGATCGGGAGTACGTTCCAGAAGAGATATATAAAGAGTATGAGAAGAAGTTAATAAATGCTACTCAGCTTCCATTACCGCCTAAACTCAACATTAACTTTGATAATATCCTAGATACCATAGCACTCGCACCTGGAGATACTTGGGCAGGATTCTTTTCAATGCTTAATCCCGTTACTTGTTGGAAGACTATGGACAGGTATGCTAAAGGCTTATTTATATTTGGAGCTTATCAGTATTTAGCATTCTTGATTCCAGCTCTATTTACACTAGAGTATTATACGATTTGGCAAGTTTTCCTATTGATAGGTAAGTTGCTTAAGGCTATCTGCAATTAATGATATCTAAAAAAGGGGAGGATATATGAAAACTAAAACTGATACTACTAACGTAAGACTGCATGTAGCAAAACTCTTTGATTTTAGATATAAGCGGCTTATAGGAAATTATAAAGAACTTGCGGACTTTGTTATAGATGAGTTCATTGATTATGTAAAAAGCGTAGACATCTCAGAGGAGCAGATTCTTCAGTTGAAGAAGAGTGATGAAGTTGAAGATACCTGTTCCACATTTCTATCAGATGTATGTGCAGATGCGTTTAGACGTAAATTCTTTCCTAACTTTGACAATGAAGAATACTATAAATTGTTTTCTGCATATACATTTAAAACTATGGTATATCACTTGTCAAGTGTTATAGACAGAGAAGACCAGATCTTTACAGATATACAGTATGGTGAAAGTTGGATTACATCTTTCGTAAACAGCACAGCTTTTAAGAAAGATAAGGAACTTCAGCTAACGTTTCTGGGCTATTATTTAAGCAAAATACATATTTTCGAAATTGGAGAAGAAACTGATTTTGAAAAGTTTGTTTCTACTTTTAGTACTCCGGAAGTACCTATTAAGCGTGCAGCTATGTTTAGTTGTAAATACTGTCTATTTACTCCGTTACTAAACTTGTATAATGAAATAATACTTAATAGTTTAGATCCGGAAATGGTCAAATATTATGAAGATAGATGTGCAGAAAATACAGCAGGTAAGTATGATACCTACATTCCAGTTCATGCTTCAAGCGTAGCTAATGGAGGTATATTTATCCAGAACCTTAAAGCATGTAATATAGATAATTGGGGAGCCAGAATTAATTCTGCAATGGATTACGATCCTCGTCAGTATAAGGCTATACCCACTACAGAGCCTAAAATATCTAACTCTTTCTATGATGAAAACCTTTTGTATTTTAAGAATGTGGCTTTTCCTTTCTTCTTTACATACATTAGGTCTATGAACTTCACCATAGACTCACTTGAGAAACACAGTTTCTTCTATCACTTTGGTAGAAATGCATTTGTTAGCTGGGTTATAGGTGTTCCATGTATAATAGCAGCTTTTATCTTTTTTATTAAAATGATTATGATGACATTCGGAGAATAAGGGGGGAGGATAAATTTATGTTAAAAGAAATTATTACACCAACGTTGAGATCCAGTTATGACACTGACGCTCAATATAATAGGGCAATGCTTGAGAAGATGTCACTCATAGGCTTTGTACTCAGTGTCATTAAATCATTGTCTGATATGAGAAAAGAGCATGCTATGGTCGATCAGAAAAAAGAAGATATGCTTAGAGCTATTACACCTAAGACTAATAGACAGGCTCTTAAGTTCATCAAGTATGTAAATAGATTAGCTCTTAGATTTGCTAAAGGTAGAGGTGGAAAAGCTTGTCCTCATTGTGGATATTACATGTTCCCTATAGAGCAAGGTTCCGGAGATGGGGGAAGTGAATTCAATACAAGTGATATATTGCCTTCACCGATGGTAATAAACTATTGCTCGATGTGTGGAAATGTTATTGAAAGAGTATATAGAAATCAGACCGAGCTTGACTACATCAAAGCGTCTATAGATAAGAATTTGATGAAGCCTATGAGAGAATCGAATAGAGCACACATTCGTGTAAGAGATTCGCTTAAAAAGTACGGCATAGATGAAAGTGAATATTATGGAGATGATGATCTTTAACTAAATCTAAACAAAGAAAGGAGGTAGATAGTGAAAAGATATAGTATGGTGAGGTATGTATTGATTTTGGCAGTAGCCTTTAGTCTTAGCAGTTGCAGCGTTTTACGAATGCACAAACCTAGCCTTTCAAAGAAGGGTATTGAAAGTAATCGGATATACTTACATTATAAGTGCTATGATGGATGCTACTGCAACTCTGGTTGCGCTTCAATGGTGTATTATCCGGAAGGTAGATATGTCCATTTGTCAAACATGCTTTTGGGTTTTCATACCACGGAGCTACCATTTGATATGATAGAAGATTTATCTGAATACTTAAAATATCTGGTAGATTATGAAAGTGATCTGCAGACAAATAGGGGCTATACACTTCCGGAGGGTGAGATTAGGGACATTAAACGATTTGAGCACAAAGGAGCTTTTGTGTCTAACTACTTAGGGTATGCGAGCTTAGGTTCATCTGAAGGGTTTCTTTTAAAAGAGGTAATAATAGATGTTGGAGTATTTACATCTGATGGAAAGTGCTACACATATTTTGAAGCTATAGATAAAGCAGATCACTCTACACTGGGTTATACATTAATAGACATTCAAAACACACAAGAATTCTATGGTGCACTAGACCATATGTTGTACTTATATAATAAGTAAAGGAGGAGAAATATGAAACAGGCTATTAAAGTGATGCTATTGATAATGGTAATGCTACTTGCAGTGAGTGCATGTACTTCTGTACAAACTACAGCGTTTGAGGAAGATGCAGAAAGATACGCAGTTATCCCGAAGCAGGCGATATCATCGAAGTTCTACTATATCGACACTAATGAACCATACGATCCAGGAAAAGAGCGTACAGGGTTCTTACCTGACAGTGTAAAAGATATAGACTTCTATGTAGAGATGGGATCTAAAGATAGGGCTTTCAAGATAGTAATGGATAAGTGGACCTGTGTAATACCTGCAATGGACGCTCAGTTTTTGAAATATTACATTGAGGGTCAGCTTAAAGAGGAAGACCATGAAACTATACGTGATACAAGTGGTGCCCTTTTAAAGGATAAACAAATGCATTTAGGGGACAGTATTTGGGCAGAAGACTTAGTTGTAAAGGCTACTTCAGACTCTAGCAAATCTGATAAAGCAATAGTGGTTATCAACCGTGTCCGTATGGATGGTGACTTTTATGTTGTTATAGGTTTTATTATCCGTCACTACTATGGTATAATATTCCCTTATCATGAACTAGGGTGGTTGTGCCTTACACCTAAGAAGGCTAAGCAGTTGATAAAGGTTCTTACCGCAGTAGATGAACACTATAAGAAAGGAGAATAGGAAAATTATGTTTACAAAAAGAAAAGTTTTTAGTATATTAGTGGGAGTTACCTTATTGGTTAGTATTTCCCCGAAGGCTCTCAATGCCCAGGAAAGCGAGCTTTACAAGGTCACAACTAACAAGATCACAGCAGAAGCTTTTTACTGCTTAACAGAGCAGGATGCAGCCAATGGTAATTCACCATCAGTATTCTTGGCAGACATATCAATGGTGGAATCTCCGGATGGGGAACAGGTAGCTATTCGAATTAACAGTGTTGTTATAAATATTAGTGTTTATAGCATAGGCAGAGTTATCGATGCTATAAATTTTGGTATAGGCGTTGAAGCCAGTAATATTAAGAAACCGTTGAAGTCTAAGAATTTTGATCCTGTATACATTGATAGAATAGGTGCACTATATAAACCGGCACTGTTTAATGTATGGCATCCTACTGGAATAGATATAGGAACTATTTATACTGAAAAGAACAAAAGCTTTTACATGTACTTCCTTGTAGGTGGAGCCGATGAAGGTGAGGAAAACTATATAATGGTATGCTAAGATCATGATAATATAAGAGTTCTACTAAAGGATCTGCAGAAGTATTGGGAAGAATTACCGGCAAGGAAAGGATAAGGAGGATATATGAAAATAAATACTTTGGTTAAATTAAGTCTAATCATTATCTGTGTATTGACAGGGTATGCAGGTAAAGCTGAGCAAACGTCTAAGAAGGGGCAGTTTGTTGCAATTACAAAAGCTCCCATTGTAGTAGAAGCTTATTATGAGGTTCCATATGAATTGGAATTTCAAAATGGAAACCGCACAGTTTTTCCTGAAAAGTTTACAGGAATTATCAGGGTTGTAGATGATATAGAAAATAATGCAATTATTATCTATATTAATAGGGACACAGTTATTATAAGACCGCCAATGCTTAAGCTCTTCATAGAGGACTTAGATTATGCTATATCTCGTAAGGTCCCTAAAGCTGAAGAAACTCCGGATGGTGGAGGTTATTATCCGGGAATACTAAGTTCACAAGGAGTTGAATTTGGCTTTGGCACTCATTACTGTGAAACATTCGAAGCTACACTATGTATGGGGTTTGTGTATGCTCCCAATAATGTTAACCCTAAGAGTATTTACATATCTATAAATAACGGTACTCAATCAAGCCAATATTATCTATACTTTCGTATCAGTTTTGGCTATGCACGAGTTCTTGCTGAAGAACTTAGAAAATATGAAAAAACTATATCACCGGAAAGGAAAGGATAGATATGATACAAACCATAAACTTTAGTAGTAACCCTGGAGACAGTAGCAATCGTGTTAAATTTTAATTGACCGCCTCAATCACTTGGCTCTATGTCAGTAAAAGGGTTTTTTTCATGTACAACACGGATTTTTTTTCGCACGTGGCTTTTGCAGGTCGGTGTTTTATTGAGGAAAATCCTAGATGTATATTACAAAATAAGAAGGAGTCTCGAATCATGAATACGATTTTCCTTGTTCTCATTCTGGCCGTTGCTTTAGTTCAATTGGTGTTCATTATTGTGCTTTCAAAAAAAGCATCGGAGGGATCACAGGATCAGGTTGTCCGGAAATTCGATGAATACGAAAAGTGCCTTGGCAAATACGAAGCTGTCCTTCGCGAGGAGTTTTCCCGAAATCGTGAGGAAATGGCGAAATCGGCGTCAATCGCGCGCAATGAACTGACGGAGACTTTTACTAAGTTTTCCCTGCTTCTTGATCAAAAATTGACCACGATACAGGATGCGGTTAATCTGTCGGGCAAGCAAAACCGTGAGGAACTCGGGTTATCGCTCAAATCATTTGAGGGGAAAGTTGACGGGATGCGCGATGCAGTCGAGAAGAAGCTCGCGGCGCTCCAAGAAGACAATAGCGCGAAACTTGAGAAGATGCGTGAGACTGTCGACGAGAAGCTCCATAAAACACTCGAGACCAGACTTGGCGAATCCTTCAAACTCGTGAGCGAGCGACTTGAACTTGTACAGAAGGGGCTTGGGGAGATGCAGACCCTAGCGACTGGAGTCGGTGATCTCAAAAAAGTCCTTTCGAACGTCAAGACGAAAGGCGTTCTCGGGGAATATCAGCTTGGCGCCATTCTCGAGCAACTGTTGACGCCTAATCAATATGAGCCGAACGTCAAAACAAAGAAAGGATCAAATGATCTTGTCGAATTCGCGGTAAAAATTCCGAGCAAGGAAGATTCTTCCCGCGTTCTCTGGCTTCCGATCGACGCGAAGTTCCCAACTGAGGATTATTCGAGGTTGGTCAACGCGTACGATATTGGCGACGTCGCCGAGATCGAAGCCGGCACAAAAGCTCTCAGGATGAAGATCGAAAAGTTCGCAAAAGATATCAATACGAAGTATATCGATCCGCCGAATACGACCGATTTTGCGATTATGTTCTTACCCTTTGAAGGCCTATTTGCGGAGGTTCTGCGCATTCCCGGACTTTTCGAGAGTGTTCAACGAGACTACAAGATTACCATTACCGGTCCCACGACCATTTCGGCTTTCCTTTCGAGTTTACAGATGGGCTTCCGGAGCCTCGCGGTCGAGAAACGGACAAGTGAAATTTGGCAACTTCTTGGCGCGGTGAAAACCGACTTCGGAAAGTTTGGCGAAGTACTCGAAAAAACGAAACAGAAGCTTGATGCGGCGAGCAAAGAAATTGATTCGGCCGGAGTGCGTTCACGAGCGATTGAGCGTAAGCTTCGGAACGTCCAGGAACTGCCGTCGGGTACGGCAGATAAAATGCTTATTGAAGATGCCGCAACAGATGAAGTGTAGAAATATTCAAGGATGTGATTTTTTTTGATTAAAAACACTAACCGACCAGATCAGTCGCATAGCATAAGGTAAGCAGATGCGACTTTGACAGGTCGGTGTTTTATTGAGGAAATATGAAATTGAGAACAATATTACTAAATGCTTTTTTGGGATTGTATCTTACATTCCCTTGTTCAATGCTTTTTGCTGATTCGTATAAAGGTATTGAATGGGGTACTGATATTGATGCTGTTATAAGTGAAAAAAATTTATCAGTAAAAACACCCGATACTGATTCTCAAGAAGAAGACCAGGATGAGAAAGTATCTATTTCTAAAATATCATTTTTTACTATTGATGTAGATATGTTGGCCCACTTTTACGAAATTCCTATTGTATGCAACTCGAACAGTCCGGGACCACCTCCTGATGTAAAAAACAAGGAGATTAATCGAGTACTCAATCATTCATATCGAAGTGCTTTCTGCAATTACCAGGAGTCCGTTTGTCCAAATATTACAATAATACCAATCAACTCGGATGATGATAATGAGCAATCTGGTTGTTATGAATTTTATGAAGGCAAGTATTTTTGTTACGCTAATCAGATAGCCGCTCATTCATTTGATCAGGTTTTATCAAAGTTGAACAAAAAGTACGGGAAAGCCTCAAAATACTCAGGTGACTCTCTATTTCAGATTTTAGGTTCTTTCACATACTATTGTTGGGTATCAGGTGATACTGTTATTTTGCTCAATAATTACAATGAAATAGATGGTTCGCCGAAAGGAAGGTCTGAGTGCTCATTGACGTATATGTCTAAAACTATTACAGATTTGATTAAAAAAGAAATTAAAAAAAATATCGGCGAGCAAAAGAACAGTGAAATAGAAATACGGAACAAAGAGACAAAAAAAGATTTAGATACTGTCGAGTAAATATCGTAGAGAATGAACTTGTATAGAATTTATCAAGGAATTTCTATCACTTACAATATTTTACATTTTAAGTGATAGAAATGTAATGTTTGTATAAACATAATGACGATAGTACAGTTGATTTCAGGTATCTATGATTGAAAAAATATTAAAGTTTCAATTGGCCGGATTAATTGAGTGCGGATTTTTGTGCAATGATTGTATAAAATAGACTCCTTCTTTCTCTGTCGTCTATGAGCTAATTATTCTTTTTTATTATTTACTCAAAAAATCACTGACATCCACCTTTGAGGTGTATGTTTTCGAAGAGAGGTAGAGTATTTTGGAATTGACATTTATGGAAACATTACTCAAAAAGATTTTAATCGAATGTGGTTGTGTGTTTTTTCAGTTCGCCGGTGATAATTACTGACGCATTTTTGGATATCGCCATAATAGGGTTGGGGAAAAGAATAATTTATATGAACTGTTTATATCGCATGATTTTGGAAAGTTAAACGCATTGCTTAATTTGTTTGAGAAGCCTTTGTTTGTGACGATAGGAGTGGGGTAAATAGCTACATGGGAGTGATTTATGACATTTTTTGAAATAATAGATTCAATAAATGAATATTCAAAGAATTCCCAAATTCTTAAAGATATTCAAGAATATAGACGATTAGCAAAAGATAAGCAAAAAGGAACTGACAATTTATTTTCTCCTTCCACGACAAAAGATGAGTATGCATTTCAATAATATATAAATATTGAAGGA
>JAKJGA010000182.1 GCA_022704645.1 Spirochaetota bacterium | reverse complement strand
TCCATGAACTTAAAATTTCACCGAAAGCGATTCAGTCAAGGTATATTCTTTTTAATACCGTAATGATTTTTAATTGACTTCAAAAGGCAATCAAAGCTAATAAAACTCTCGGGGGAGAATATGGATTACAGACTAGTCAGACAGTATGCAAATAATTCAATAGACAATTTTTTCAATTTCTTCTATAAAATAGCGGATTTTTTTACAGTTATGATCGACTGCTTCTGGGCTTTTTACGACATCTGGTATTGCTTTGTAATGGTTTTCGTTAATTTCTTTTCGTACTTATATTTCATGTTTCTTTTCATCGTCGACAAAGCCACCTTTTCAAGATCATCCCTGTTCTGGAGAAAAACTTTCGACGACTCAGGTGTCCGTAAAATAACCGCTGCTTATTCACGAGAACACTACAATCCCGTACCGGGAATGTACGGTAAAGCGGCTGACTCCGCATCCAGAACTATCAGCGCTGTAACAAACGCCGTTTCGGTTCCAAAAATCTCATCACCTGTTTCTGCAATAAAACGTCCGGAAGGAGCCAGAAAAAACTTTTTCAAGGAATTTGCTGAAGGTTTCGTAAACTTCATGAGCAAACTTTTCAAGAAATTCCGCGAATTCGGAGAATGGTTCAAGAAAACCATTCTTTCAAAACTCAGCCCGGTTCGGGAGGAAGAACCTCAGGGAAGAAAATCCCTGGTCGACAGCTACATGAAAGATTATCAGAAATCAAAACGAAGATAGAGTACACCAGAGGGCAGTTCTTTCAGAACCGCCCTCATCTCTCCAAATGGACCATTCCTTTATAAACCTATATATTATAGCAATGTCCATAAGCAAATCAGGGTCTTTTAAATCGGATAAAAAGTGATTCAGCTTATCTTCGACATAATGAGCTAAGCACATACTTTCTTTATTCATCAACAGGACAATTCATCTATATTCTTAATAGAATTTCATTAAGCTCTTTTATTCTTCTCAAATCATTATTGTCGGTTAAATCTTCATCTTTAGCATACCATATAGCATTCATTCCGATCTCCTGTGCCGGAATTATATCCATTTCATACCGGTCCCCTATCATTAAGCTTTCACATGCAAGTGTTCCGGTTTCAGCTAATGCCGTCCTGAATATATCATGGCCGGGTTTTCTGATTCCAAGGTCATAACTGTAAAAACTATAATCAATGAATTCGTTTAAATTCAGATACTTCAAAGTCATGTCGTGGCATCGCCCGGGAACAGTTGAATTCGAAATAATACCTGTTATCATTCCCCTTGATTTTATCTCACACAAGACTTCCCGAATTCCCTCAATTGGCCGCGCAAACCGAGCTGTAGGTTCATGAAATTCAAGAATTAGCTCCATAAACAATCCGCTGCTCTCCTTAATTTTTTCCGGCAAAAAACTCACTATATCAAATTCTTTTCCACTTTCATCGCGTTTCGACAAACTGCTTACCCATGGATAATAGAAGGTATTCATCAATTCTTCAAACTGTACTTCAATCCCGTATTCCTTAAGTTTTCCATGCATTCTCCACAAACCGATAATATCTTTTTCTTCATCTGTTAAATTGCCCGAATGATAATCAAGAATTGTATTGCCAAGATCGAAAAAAACAGTTTTTATCATGAGGTTTCGCTCCATGAGTTAGCTTTGTTTATGAATTAATTTGAGGAGAAAATAGCTTTAGGAACAAACTTCTTACAATTCAATATAACATGATACTACACAGTCATATAAAATTTAAGCAGTTGTTTTCTCCGAAAGTGCTACCATTTCCGCGGCATGTTTGCGTGAAAGTTCTGTAACTTCCTTACCAGCAAGCATACGGGCAACCTCGGTGATTTTTTCATCTCTTGAAAGATTTTTGATATGTGTGAAAGTTCTGTCACCAGACTTTTCTTTACTGACACTGAAATGATTATCGGACATCGCCGCTATCTGAGGGAGGTGAGTGATTACAAGAACCTGTCTTTCTTTAGCAAGAGCCTTAAGCTTCTGTCCGACTATCTCAGCGGTTTTTCCGCTGATTCCGGCATCAACTTCATCGAAAATAAGAGTTTCAACTATGTCGTTTGAAAGAAGAACAGTTTTCAACGCAAGCATAATTCGGCTCATCTCACCGCCGCTTGCAGCTTTCTTTAACTGCTGAAGCAATTCTCCGCTGTTTGCCGAAAGAAGAAATTCTATTTTATCTAATCCGTGAGGATAGAGCATGTATATATTGTTATTCATTTCAATTTCGCCGGAAGGATTAATTTCCTGTTTAATTGAAATTTTAAACTCGGTACCCTGCATATTCAAATCTGAAAGCTCCTTCATCACAAGGCTTTCAAGCTTTTGAGCGGCAGCGGTGCGCTTCTCCGAAAGTTCAAGAGCTTTTACTTTTGTAATCTGAACCTTTTTACGGTATTCATCTGTTAATTTTTCTCTCATTTCGTCGGATGAGTTTATTGAATTCAGTTCGTTTCTGCTTGTTTCGGCAAATTGAAGCACATCACTTATCGTGTTTCCATATTTCTTTTTCATCATCTGAACCAGCGAAAGTCTTTCTTCAACTTCGTTGATGCGCGATTCTGAGAAATTCAGCTTCTCCTGATAATCCCTGAAAAATATGGATGAATCCTCAAGTGAATACAGCGCCGACCTTACCGAATCAAGATTAGCCGCAATATTCGCGTCTATCTCCGCAACGGAAGAAAGAGACTGCTCTATTTTTTTTAACCTGGCGATTACACCGCCGTCTCCGCGAAGATTTTCATTTGCCGCATTTATCTGGGAAAAAATCTTTTCTGAGTTTGAAAGAATGGTTTCTTCTTCCTTGAGAGCTTCGTCTTCGTTTAAAACAAGACGCGCTTTTTCTATCTCATCAACAGCAAATGAAAGATATTCAACCCTGCGTTTCTTTTCCGCCTCATTCATTTCTGTTGACTTGATTTTTTCCTTTATCTGAAAGAGATCATTATAACATTCACCGACTTCACCGACCAATGTTTCAAGTCCGGCAAAACGGTCGAGAATCTCACGGTGCTTTGCAACTTTGGAAATATTCTGGTGCTCATTCTGCCCGTGAATATCAATGAGGCTTTCGCCGATTTCAAGAAGTTTCGAAACCGGAATCTGAAGTGAATTTGCGAAAGATCTCCCCTTTCCGCTTGAATAAAGTTCACGGCGGAGCACAAGAGTATCATCATCACAGTCAATTCCGGCATCATCAAGAACGCTTTTAATGTTAGGAATTCCGCCGATATCAAAATCACCTTCAATTGTTGCTCGCTCGAATCCGGTTCTGATGACATCAGTCGTCATCTTATCGCCGAGAACTGCTGAAATAGCATCTATCAAAATTGATTTACCGGCTCCGGTTTCTCCGGTTAATACATTCAATCCGTTTTTAAAATCAATTTCAAGGTCTTCTATAAGAACAAAATTCTTTATTCTAAGTCTATTCAGCATAATTCCCCGCGCAAATTTTACGGAAGCTCCTAAATATAATACGTAAACAAATTTCTTTTTTCATCAATTTCTTAAAATAAATTATCATTTTG
>JAKJGA010000181.1 GCA_022704645.1 Spirochaetota bacterium | reverse complement strand
ATCCCGAATCAATCGGAACTGTTGACGGTGAGAAGATGATAATGAATTTTCTTCATTACAGAAGAGAATCCGTTCCGGTGAAAGCATATCTAAAGAAATCACTTTCGAGAGAGCATCTCCGTTTCAGTGAAGCATATGATGTGATGGATGAACTGACCGAAGGCAACATGACGGATGCGCAGATAGGTTCTCTTCTTACATCGCTTGAAATGAAGGGAATAACTGCAGAGGAACTCGCAGGTTTCGCTTCTGTTCTAAAGAAAAAGGCTATCAGTTTTCCGGCACCTGAAAAAGACGAAATGCGTCTTGATACATGCGGCACAGGCGGATCGGCAAAAAAGACTTTTAACGTATCAACGATATCCTCACTTGTAGTTGCCGCTGGCGGAGCGAAAGTTGTTAAACATGGAAACCGTGCAATTACAAGCGCTTCGGGAAGCGCGGATCTTTTTGAGAAGCTAGGAATAAATGTCGATGCGGATATATCCGACTGTATAAGAACATATAAGGAACTCGGAATAACTTTTCTCTTCGCGAGAAAATTTCACAGCGCGATGCGTTTTGCGGGACCTGCACGCGCAGCTCTCGGATTTAAAACTGCGTTCAATCTAATCGGTCCGCTTTCTAACCCGGCGCATGCAACGCATCAGATAATCGGAGTGTTTGATAAAGAATACACTGAAACTGTCTGTGAGGCGCTAGGCCTGCTCGGACTGAAACGCGCGATGGTAGTTTCCGGCATGGATGGATATGATGAAATATCTCTTTGCGCGCCGACAAAAATTACTGAACTCAATAACGGCTGGATAAAAAGCTATGTTTTTACTCCGCATGAAATAGGACTTGATTATGCCGAACATTCGCTTCTTGCCGGCGGTGACGCTGAACTGAATAAAAAAATCGCCATTGATATATTAAACGGTGAAGAGCATAACCGCGCGGAACTTGTTGCACTTAATGCAGGAGCTGCGTTTTATGTATACGGAATAACCGACACAATCAAAGACGGTTATCATCACGCGAAGGAAGTAATTAAAAGCGGAAAGGCGAAAGAGCTTCTTGCTAAATTTGTCGATGCCGGAAAAAGAAAGGACTGAGAAATGGTAAAGATTCTCCGTGAAATATATGACAGAAGATTGATTTCACTTAAAGAGAAAGGGCTGACTTTCGGACGGAATATTCCTGCCGAAAGAAAAGTTCCTCTTGTGAGACCTTCTTTTGAAGATGGTTTGTTAATCGCCGAAATAAAACGTAAATCGCCGTCAGCAGGTTCAATCGGTGAGATTTCCGATCCATGCGCCCTTGCAGAGATATATCTTTCGTCGGGCGCCGGAATGATTTCCGTTCTTACAGAAGAAGATTATTTCGGAGGTTCGCTTGATGATCTCATGGCAGTTAAAGAACGTTTTCCGAATGCGGCAATTTTAAGAAAAGATTTCATTCAGCATGAGGATGAGGTTAACATCGCATACCGGGCTGGTGCTGATGCCGTTCTTGTGATTACTGCGATGTTCATGGATGATTTTGATACAATGAAAAAGATTTATGACAGGGCTCTTTTTCTGGGACTTCTTCCGCTTGTTGAAATACATAATGAAGAAGAAATGAATCTTGCTCTAAAACTTAATCCTGAAGTGATCGGAATAAATTCGCGCAATCTAGATACATTCGTCATAGACAAAAATTATCCTCTTTCGCTCATGGAAAAACTCCGGGGCAGAAAGGTGATATTTGAATCCGGCATAGAATCTTTTTATGACGCCTATGTCGCAGCTTCAAGCGGTTTCGCTGGATGTTTAGTTGGAACATCGCTTGTTAAAAGCGGAAATTCAACGAAGGTAAAAGAAGTAAAAGCCGGAATAAAAGCCGGAATAAAAAAACCGAACAGATTCTTTTCCGCGCATTTTAAAAAGGCAATGCTCGAAGAAAAACTTTCTGTAAAAATTTGCGGACTTACTAACGCGGAAGACGCGCTTTTAGCAGAAAAGCTCGGAGCCGACATCTGCGGATTCGTCGCGGCTGAAAGCAAACGCAAACTTTCTGCTGAGGCGATTGAGAAAATTGCTCCCCAGGTGAAAGTTTTTAAATCAGTTATTATTACCGAGCCGGATGAAAAAATATTTGATCTTGCCAGAAACGGAATCATAGACGCGGTTCAGCTTCACGGTGATTCTTTCGATGAAAAATATTTTGAGAATGCGGATTACTTTTGGTGCCGCGCACTTAACATATCATCTTCAGATGAAGCAAAAGTGAAAAGCAAAAGCCGTTTCACGATACTAGATTCCAAATCCGAAACAAAAGGCGGAAGCGGAATCAGAATCGACGAAGAGGTGATTGCCGAAATAAATTCGTTTCTTGCTTCATCGGGAAGGAAGAGAAATCTTTATCTTGCCGGCGGAATAAACGCGGACAACGCGGCCGGAATAGAAGAAAGATTTACTCCGGCATTAATAGATATCAGTTCGGGAGTGGAAGAATTTCCCGGAAAGAAAAGCAGAGAAAAACTAATTTCTCTTTTTGAAAGTTTAAAAAGGAGCATTTGATGAAATTTGATGCTGATAAAATGACAGGATATTTCGGAACATACGGAGGACAGTACATTCCAGAAATACTTCGCCCGGCTATAAAGGAGCTTGAGGCTGAATTTAAAAAAGCGATTAACGATAAATCGTTTATTGAAGAATTTAATTATGTTTTAAAAAACTTCGTCGGACGTCCGACTCCATTATTGTTCGCTGAAAACGCGACACGTGTTCTCGGCGGTGCGCAGATTTATATCAAACTTGAAGGACTTGCGAATACCGGAGCTCATAAGATAAATAACGCAATAGGTCAGGCTCTTCTTGCAAAGCGTATGGGAAAGACCCGCATCATCGCGGAAACCGGAGCCGGACAGCACGGACTTGCGACAGCGTCAGCATGCGCGCGGCTTGGACTCGAATGTGAGATATTTATGGGAGAAGTGGACATCGCGCGCCAGCGTCCGAATGTTTACTGGATGGAACTTTTCGGCGCTAAGGTTACGCCTGTTACAAGCGGAACTAAAACGCTGAAAGACGCTGTAAACGAAGCTTTTCGAGAATGGACTGCGCGCAAAAGCGATACTCATTATATAATAGGAAGCGCTCTCGGACCATGTCCGTATCCCGATATGGTGCGCGAATTTCAGCGCGTCATCGGACGTGAAGTGAAGGAACAGATTTTCGCCTACGGAAATAAACTTCCTGATGTATTGGTCGCGTGTGTCGGCGGAGGTTCCAACTCAATCGGATTTTTTGCCGATTTCATTGAAGAAAAAGACGTTCGTTTGATTGGTGTTGAAGCCGGAGGAAAGGGAGACAATCCCGGAGAGCATGCAGCGCGTGTCGCGGGAAAAGGCGCCGACATGGGAATCGTTCAGGGCTATAAATCGCTGTTTCTTCAGGATGATTTCGGACAGCTCGCTGTGACTCATTCAATAAGCGCAGGTCTTGATTACGCTGGTCTCGGCCCTGAACTTGCATATCTTGCGGAAACAAAGAGAATTGAATTCGCAAAGGCATATGATGATGAAGTATTA
>JAKJGA010000180.1 GCA_022704645.1 Spirochaetota bacterium | reverse complement strand
GGGCACGCCCGGCATTGATTTTCTCTTGACCAAATTCAGAGCCTTGTTAGCTTTTCACCAAAATGAGGTGTGTAATGAGAAAATATCTTTTTACTTCAGAATCTGTAAGCGAAGGTCATCCTGATAAGCTTTGTGATCAGGTTTCCGATGCTGTTTTAGATAAATGCCTTGAAGCTGATCCGAATTCGCGTGTTGCCTGTGAGACTTTTGCCACCACCGGTATGGTTTTAGTAGGCGGAGAAATTACGACTAAAGCATGTCTTGATATTCAGAGTCTTGTCCGCGGTGTCGTTAGAGAAATCGGTTATAATAATCCGAAATACGGTATCGACTGCGATTCTATGTCCGTTCTTAATGCGATTCATACTCAGTCTCCTGACATTTCGCAGGGCGTTTCCGGCGAAGGTCTTTTTAAAGGAGAGCAGGGCGCGGGCGATCAGGGTATGATGTTCGGTTTTGCGTGTAAGGAAACTCCAGAGATGATGCCTGCTCCGATTATGTATTCGCATAATCTTCTATTGAAGGCAACCGAACTCCGCAAGGGCGGTGATCTGAAATGGCTTCGTCCCGATTCAAAAAGTCAGGTGACTATTGAATATGAAGGTCATAAGCCTGTTAGAATTGATACTGTTGTAATCTCTCATCAGCATGATGAAGATGTATCATATGACGAAATAAAGGAAACCATTGTTAAGAAGATCATTCTTCCGGTTCTTGATCCGACCGGTCTTCTCGATGATTCGACAAAATATTATGTAAACCCTACAGGCCGTTTTGTTGTGGGCGGACCTCATGGTGATTCGGGTCTCACTGGCAGAAAAATTATTGTTGATACTTACGGCGGAATGGGCCGTCACGGCGGCGGTGCGTTCAGCGGAAAGGATCCTTCGAAGGTTGACCGTTCTGCGGCTTACATGGCGCGTTATGTTGCGAAGAATATCGTTGCTGCTGATCTTTGTGAAAGATGCGAAGTTCAGCTGGCATATGCTATCGGCGTTCCATTTCCTGTATCAGTTTTTGTTGATACTTTCGGTACATCAACAGTTGATGAAGCGAAGATCGAAGAAGCGGTTAAGAAGGTGTTCGACCTCACTCCTTCAGGTATCGTTAAAACTCTTGATCTCAAGAAACCTGTGTTTGCAAAAACTGCAGCATACGGTCACTTCGGGCGTAACGGATTTTCTTGGGAAAAAACGGACAAGACTGAAGAAATTCTTAAAGCATTAAAATAACAGACCGGCTTAAAGCCGGTTTTTTTGTTGTCTGACAGCATTTGCTTTAACTGCTTTTTTTTGAAAAAAAGATTGATAAAATGTGTTCTCAGGACTCATTGCCATTAACGGTATTTGTTATGCAGGATGATATTTGCAGAGGAACGACTACAGGTGTAAACTTTTATGAGGGTTACAATCTTCTTCTTTCAGTGCACGAAAATCCGTCTGTTATAAGAACCGAAGAAAGATTTTCATTCATAATTGTGAGAAGAGGGGCCGTTCTGCTGAAAAGTGCTTCCTCGGTTTTTCCTGCCGTAGCCCCTTCGATTATTTGTTTAAATAATAATTCAAAACTTGATGCTGAATTTTCTGAAGATGTTCTTTTTGAGTGCGTCTTTTTCCATCCGGAAGTTGTAAACAGTAATTTTAATTACGAAAATATATATTATCCGCAGTCGGAATCGCTTAAGGGCACAAGCCATCAGGACAGATTTTATGTTCTTCCTTTTGTCGAGCAGACTGATGATTTCGGCGGAGTTATCAAGATCGGGCATAATTCGATGTTTCATGTTCTTGAAAAACTCAACATGATAAAAAAAGAGCTGAAAGAACAGAATTCAAATATGTGGCCGTGCAGATCACGTTCTTATCTCTTTGAACTTTTGTTTTATGTGACTCAGGTTTATCAGAATCCTGACAGAATCGTTTCGACCGGCGGCTTGATATCGAATGACGATGACCTTGCCATGCGGATTGTGCAGTATCTGTCATGCAATTATCACAAACAGATTACAATCTCATCTCTTTGTAAAATATTTGAAACCAACAGAACGGATCTTTCGAGCAAGTTCAAAAAAGCATCCGGCAAAACCCTGGTTCAGTATCTTAACGAGCTTCGCGTTTCAATCGCCTGCGCGATGGTTAGAGATACCGGTCTCACTATCGATGAAATCTGCTACCGGTCCGGTTTCAATGATCTTCCGTATTTCAGGAAGATGTTCAAACGGCAGACAAGAATGCTGCCGAATGAATACCGTTCAAAATATTCTACAATGCACGGTTGATATTTCTATCAATTCCTTTTCGCTTTGAACAGATTTGTTGTTCCGTCAAGACCCAGATGAGTCAATAGCGTAGCGCTTTTATTCAGAAAAAGATATCCTGCGCCAGCTTCGATAATTTCTTCTTTCCATGTTTTTCCTTTATCGGATGAAATGAAAGCCGAGATTCTGTTGGTGCCTTTTTCTGATTTATTGGTAATAAATAATATTTTCCCGTTTTGATCCGCATTGATTACCGACATCGGGGATGCATCTGTTGAAATGCTTTTTGCTTCTTTCGGCAAATCAATAACTGTCCATGATTTTGCCGAGTCTTCCGTGAAGAAAAGTTTATTTAATGCGCAGTCAAAAATATATCCGCTCGCAGGTGATAATAAAAATACAGCTCCGATGTCGGAAATCCCTTCCGGCAGTTTCGGCTGTGTCCATGTTTTTCCGCCGTCATTTGTTATTCCGAGAATTTTGCGGCTTGCAGCCCAGCCGTCCTTCTGATTTTCGTTGAAACTTATGCATCTAGTGTGATCCGGCGATCTCGTTGAAAGAAAACTTCCGGCTTTCTTCCATGTTTTTCCGCCGTCTTCTGTATAATTGATGTTCTCACCATTTCCAGAGTGCCATGCAGTTTTTTCACCATTAATATCTAGGCCGAAACGGCATGCCGATTCATTTACCGCTTCCTTCCACGATTGTCCGCCGTCTTCAGTATAAAAACATTTTCCGCCGTAACCGACTGTTATTCCGTGAGTTTCGTTTGAAAATCCTACAAAGTAGTGAGAGTGATTCAGTTTTTTTGAAAATATTTTTTCCCAGGCGCTTTTTTCAGGCTTTTTGGCGCATGATATAAAAGCCGCCGCAGCGGATATTAAAATTGCAATACAGTATATTTTTTTCATATTTCCTCCATTTAATAATGTTTAATTAAAATTCAAGTTTTTGCAAGTGGCAATTATCACTATTCCGGTGAAAATCGTCATTAATTTCCATTTGTCAAGAGATTGACAAATAAGCGCAGTTTGATTTGTTTGAACAAATGATTGATTTGCATGTTCATACGACCGCGTCCGACGGAATTTATTCTCCTGAAGAGATTGTGAGAAGGGCGTGTGATGAGGGCCTGAGTCTGATCGCAGTTACGGATCACGATTCGATGGACGGAGTTGAGGCTGCAGAAAAAGCGGCTATTCAAACTAACGGACTTTTGCGTGTTATCGGAGGCTGTGAGCTCAGCATTGAGTTTGACGGAGGCGACTTCCATCTTCTTGGTTATAATCTAAAAGCATCTGATGAAATGAG
>JAKJGA010000179.1 GCA_022704645.1 Spirochaetota bacterium | reverse complement strand
TCAGTTTTCAGAAAATTCATAAAAAGCAATAATCTTTCAATCTACGGCTATCTGAACTTTTTTATTAATCCGAGATCTTTTAGTCCCGGAGACTATCTTTCAATATCACTGGGTTTAGATGAAACAAATTATTATTTCTACAATATACCTATATCCGGATTAAACTCATGGCAGGAAATCAAACTTAAACTAAATTCCGGTTCTGTTACGGGAATATCCGGATATCCTGATTTTAAAAGAATCAAATATGTCCGGTTTTCAGTAAACGGGTCTTCTTCGGGCGAAATATGGATCAACAACATTTATCTTTCATCGCCGCAGAAAGTCAGCGGAACAGCGTATTACTTTGAATCAGAACTCTATTCAGACGAACCTCTTTATACTGACGAAAACGGCAATGAATATTTTGATGACTTTTCATTGAAATTCATTAAAAAGAAAACATCTTCTGATTTTATCTCAGCCGGAAGAACAGATTACGGAACAGCGGAAAATTATTACGAGATATCATCATCATCAAAAATAACCCAGGCTCTTTATTCTGCAATATCCTATCAATGCAGAAAAACAGATTCTGACTCTTTTGATGAAAGATTAAGTGAAACAGAACGCGGCACAACGCAGACAGATAAGTTATCTGTCGGTTCGGTCTATTATGATCAAAAAAGAGAAACTCCGAAATTTGACTTATTATATTCATACGAAAAGAAAAAAAATGCTCATGACAGTTTTTTAAACGGAACCATAACCGAAAAGAAATACTCATACAAAAGCCATTCCCCACGGATAATTGCCGAAAAAAATCTCAACACTCAATATGGCGACTTTTCTTTCGGTACTGTAATCGATACAAGTTTCCGTGAAGAATACAAATCAATTCCTTCTGCAAACGGACTATATTATGATAAAAAGAAAAAATTATCGCAGTATGAACTTGGTTCATTTAAGGCTGCTTACAGCAATGATTTTATGTTTGCCGACTGGCAGAACAAATCAAAAAATAATTCAATAGTCAATTATGACAGATTATCAGTTGCAGATCAGTCTCTAAAAAATAACGTAACAGGTTATTTTTATTTTCCATTCATTTCTTCTCCTGAAGATATTAAGTTTGAAGCACGCGAAAAAAACTTTTCCTTCAATTTCGGTGCGAAGGATATCAAAGGCTTTTCTCCCGAACAGAGTTTTTCTTTTGCTTATGCGGAATCAGGATTTTCAGATTATTCTCCGGATCAATCCGGCGGATACTCACGATACTCAAGAAGCAGAGATTCTCTTTCTTCGTTCGGAAATAAAATATCCATCCCTTATGAAAACAAAAACATATTCCTTAAAAATGCATCTTTATCTTTTGACCGCACACTTGCTATGGAAGAAAAGAATGCTCCGTTTGAAGGTGAGAATTTCAGAGGCTATTTCAGTCAGTATCACGAAAACTACGGCCTCAGCAGATCATTAAAATCTCTTGGTGTAATCGGAACAAATTTATTCAAATATCCATTCTGGAAATTCTTTACCGGAAGCGGCAACTATTCAAATGGAAGAAAAATTCTGGAAAAAACTCTTAACAGCAAAATAGATAATTATGATGATTATGATAACTCAATTGCATTACGTGATGCAATTGATCTGACAAATTCAACCGAATATTCTTTTTATAAGGGAGATTACAATTTCTCAATCTGGCAGAACACGAACAGACAAAGTACATCCGGTCTGCCTCAGCAAACAGTTAATTTCAGAGCTGAAACAATAATCGGACTAAATCTCGCTGATTTATTCGGAATAAGTTTTAAGGAACCTGAACGTTCAATAGTAAAAAATGAAACATCCTTCTCTTTCGAACCCGGTTATTCATATGAAAGAAATATGATTATCACACAGAACGTACTTGAACAGAAAAACTCACCGTCACTCGGAATCTCTCTCACTCAAAATGACTCATCTTATAGAATAAAAATCGGAATAGACCTGATCAGCAGAAAATCCCATGATTATATTAAAAATGAAGGAGATGACGCAAAATATTATGCTAATATAGGTGAAACAAAACTTGATTCAAAAGAAAGAAGCTGGAATTTTAATGCCGAATATTCGACAGGACTTCTTCTGCTCTACGATTATTTTTCCAAATATTATCCGCTGCACAGTTATCCGATTCTGAAACTGTCATATGGATTCACTCTCAACAGATACGACTACAGATTTGAAACCGAACCAGAAGGATACGATAGTCATATTCTTTCTGCCGAACTTCTCCTTGATATTCATGAAAACATCAAGGGAAGCATAAACGGCAAGTGCTCTCTGGAAAAATGGCGTGAAAGAGAAACCGGAATGGTAAACAGGGAAATTATAAGCTACGAATTATCTTTCAGCCTTATTGTTATATTCTAACCAGACTTTCTTCACGGACTCTGGCATTGATCTCTTCCGGATTAAAAGTACGGCGGTCTTTAAATTCTTCTTTTTTACCGTCATTCCATTGCTCTACCGGACGGAAATATCCGACTACTCTTGAATAGACTTCTGCGGGAACTCTTCTGTTGTTCATGTATAAACTCCCGAAATTGAATGTATGAGTTCAGTATTACAATGAGACATAACATGTCAACATCTATTTAAACTCATCACTGTCTTTTTCGGACTAATTATGATAAATATAAGTAAAATAATCCCTAATTATCATATAATCCCCGATATAAAAAACATATTAAAACGGAAGATCATAGCCAAGATTGAGCTTTTCGTTAACAAACTTGAAATCCTTTTTCAGCGGATCATTAAAAGGAACACCCTTGTCTTTACGGTAAAGCCATATCTCATGTTCTTTTTCGCCGGCCGTATAAATTCTTTCAGCGCCTTTTGCCTTTCGGGAATTTCTAAGTGCACGGCAGACATCTCCTGCATGCTTTTTAAATTTATCAAGTTCAACAAAAGCTTCTATATTAATTGCCATGAAAAAATGACCAAGCTGAATTGGAATCTTTTTGCCATCAGCATCTACTCCCATCAGCATTTTGAGATAATTTGCCTGAGAAAGTGCTGTTGAGAGAAGTTCGACAACAGTCGCGTAACCGTAACCTTTATAACCGCCGAGATCTTCACCCAGGCCTCCAAGCGGAGTAAGAGCAGCTTTATCCTTTGTAAGATCAACCAATACCTGCTTGGTATCAGTTCTGTAATTTCCGTCTTCTCCGATTACCCATCCTTCAGGAAGTTCTTTTCCAATTCGCTCATATACTTCAAGTTTTCCCCTCTGAGTTACAGATGTTGCGCAATCAAGCATAAAAGGAAAATCTTCATCAGTCGGCATACCCCATGTCATTGGATTTGTTCCGAGCATTGGTTCCACACCCCAGGTCGGCGCAATTGAAGGACGGGCATTTGTCCCCGTAAGACCAATCAAGCCTTCCTGTATTGCCATCATCGGATAATAAAAAGCAGCTCCGTAATGAGTTGAATTTCTGACAACAGTCATCCCAAGGCCGAATTTTTTGGCTTTCTCAATTGCCATTGACATCGCCTTATATGCAATGGCGTGACCCATTCCATTGTGTCCGTCAATTACAGCGGT
>JAKJGA010000026.1 GCA_022704645.1 Spirochaetota bacterium | reverse complement strand
ATTAGAAACAAATAATAATCAAAAAATACAATAAAAGTTCATATTTTTATTGTTGAGTATTTATACAAATGTTTTATTTACGATTAAACTAATAATAAGGTTTTGTATGATGAAATATTATAAACATATTAATTTCATTCATTTGGTAATTAAGGAGCATATATGATAAGACAATGCCGAGATAATGATTTCAATGATATTTATGAAATAATCAACGATGCGGCTTCTGCTTACAAAGGAATTATTCCGGCAGACAGATGGCATGAACCTTATATGAGCGAATCCGAACTGCGCGAACAGATTTCTAACGGAGTTATATTTTCATGCTATACTGACAATGATGAAATTATAGGTGTAATGGGAATTCAGGATAAAGAAGAAGTTAAGCTGATCCGTCACGCATATGTGCGGACATCAAAACGAAATAAAGGAATCGGCAGAATGCTTCTGAAACATCTTATTTCTGATTCCGACAAGCCTGTCCTTATCGGAACATGGAAAGATGCCGTTTGGGCAATATCATTCTATCAGAAAAACGGTTTTTCTCTTGTTGATGAAAACAGCAAGAATCATCTTCTCAAGAAATTCTGGGGTGTACCCGAACGACAGATAGAAACATCTGTCGTTCTTACTGACGGAAAATTTGATCTGAGATCTTTATGAAGCTTGACCGGCTATTATCAATTGTCGTTATTCTTCTGAATAAAGACAGAGTCAGCGCAAAAGAACTCGCTTCAAGATTCGAAGTAACAACCAGAACCATTTACCGCGACATCGACTCAATAAACATGGCAGGCATTCCAATAATCTCTTATCCCGGAAACGACGGCGGTTTCGGGATAATGGAAAACTTCCGTCTTGAACGTCACATCTTCACAGAAGAAGACATAATTGAAGTACTTTCTGCATTGAAGGGAATGACCGGCCTGATTCAAAGCGAAAGAATAAGAAGCGCCGCCGATAAATTTGCAAATATGATTGAAGGAAAAAAAAATACAGACTTTTTTGATGACGGAATAATCATCGATATCAATCCGTGGGGATCAAAAAGCAGAATTGATTCTGATTTCCGAACTATTTATTCGGCTATACTATCCAGAAAGAAATTATCATTCAGCTATAGCGATTATAATGGAAAATGTTCATCAAGGACAGTTGAACCGATCAGTCTCGTTTTCAAAGCATATTCATGGTATCTCTATTCATATTGCCTAGAAAGGAATGATTATAGAATTTTCCGTCTATCAAGAATCAAAAAAATAAGTGTATTAAAAGATACATTTACCGGCAAAAAAAAGAAGTATCAGTCAGATTATTCTATTAAGCCGGATACGGATATAACTATCCGTTTCAAAAATTCCTTTGAAACACTTATCTCTGAATTTTTTCCTCAAAGCCGGATTGAAAAGTCTGCCGATTTTTCAACAATCACCTTTAAAGCACAAAACGAAGAATGGCTTTATAAAATTCTTCTAGGCATGGGAAGGGACATAGAAATAGTTTCCCCGAAATCAGTAAGAGAAAGTTTTATAAAATACTTAAAAGAAATATCTTCAAAATATTCTTCTACTTAATTATCCCTTCAAGTGCGCTTTCTATAAAATTCTTGAATGAAGCCGGCATATATATTCCTAAAATAATAACTATCGAAACAAATATAATCTGCGGAATATAATTCCTCAATGAAAAGCGCTTCTTATCAACATCTAACGGAGCTTCTCCTACACATATTTTAAGAAGACCGAAAGCCGCACCGTAAACAACAGCTGCCAGCAGCACAAAGAGAAGAATAATAAGACCATAGGATTCTTTTTGCATAAGTTCCTTGAAAAGGAGAATTTCGCTGACAAACAATAATCCCGGAGGTGAAGCTATAATACAGAAGAATGAAACTATCCATATTATTGCGGATAACCTGTCAGTCGAAATTAATCCGCTCACATTGAATATTTCTTTGGAGTGATACCTTCTATAAATATTTCCGCTTGTAAGAAACAACGATGCTTTTATTAAAGAATGTCCAAGAGCATGAATAAGAGCAGCGAATAAAGCACCTCCTCCTGCATAAAGACAAAGAGAGAGAATGCCCATATTTTCAATAGAAGAGTAAGCAAGTAATCTTTTATAATTTTTTGTTTTTTGAACAAAAACAGCTGCCGTTAATACTGAAAGAACCCCCATAACTAAAAGAAGTTTCGATGAAAAAGTCCGTATCCCTGCAAGCTCTGTAATTCTTGTAAGTTTCATGATAGCTAGAAAAGCTCCGTTTAAAAGAGCACCTGAAAGCATTGCGGATACAGGCCAGACTGCCTCAGAATGAGCATCCGGAAGCCATGAATGAACAGGAGCCAATCCCATCTTTGTTCCGAATCCGATCAAGGCGAAAGTATATCCGAATTTCAGCCATGTCTTATCCATCAGTGGTGCATTGTTATTCATCTCAGAGAAAAAAAGATTCACTGAATGTGTAGATGCGGCAGAAAGGAAAATTATTCCTATAAAAGCAAATGCAACTCCAATAGAACAAATAAAAATATATTTCCATGCTGCCTCAATCGAAGAATGCTTCTTCTCAAAATAAATCAGCATCGCGCCTGAAAGTGTCGTTGCTTCAATGAAAACCCACATCAGACCTAGATGTCTGCTCATAAGAAGAGCATTAACCGCAAACACAAAAACAAGAAGATTGAACGTATAAAATGAAGAATCCCTTTTATCTCTTTCTCTAAGCGCATCTATACTGTGGAAAGAACTTCCTATAAATAGAAAACCGGTAATGATCAGGAATAATCCGCTTAAATTATCAACTGCAAAATATTTTTCAGTTCCGTGATAAAGAAAACTGAATTTGCCGAAAACAAGAAAGAAAATAATAACAGTCTGAACTATTGACCATACTGGCAGAATGTATACAGAAAAAGTTTTATTCCGTAGAACAATCGACATTAAAGCAAGCAGAAGCGGGAAATAAATAAGTAATTCGTACATATCAATCCTTCAATCTTGAAATATCATCAATATCATGCTGATCAAAATTTGTTTTGATTCTGTTAATAAAAATACCGGCCAGAAAAACGCCGATAAAAATATCCATGGATACACCGAGGTTAACTATAAAAGGCATTTCTTTTGCAGCAGAAAGAGAAAGCAGAAATATTCCGTTTTCAAGAATCATGTATCCCATAATATGTGTTATTAATTTCTTTCTGGTAGCGATTATAAAAAATCCTGTAAGCATTGCAGAAATAGAAATTCCGAAATAAAGAGGTTCAAGGACTGCATTAGATGAAGCAGAAAGATAAGCAGATAGAAAACCTAGAGTTAAAATTGCCGTTACGATAAAAAGAGAAGTGAAACCGGAAAAATATGATTCAACATCGCTTTTAATCTGATTCTTTCTTATAGTCTTAAGAAGAAACATTGGTATCAGAATCGATTTAAAAAGAACCGTTTCAACACCTACAATTATTATTGAAGAGAAAGAAATAACATGAGCGTTTCCTGCTGCTATCATAAACAGAAGAATTCCCTGCAGCATCAGCATTTTGATATAAGATTCCAAACGGGCAGTTGTTGAAATGTAAAGGAGACTTACCCCTATTAGAACAGCGGCTATCGCGCTCATATTACACCTCTGAATATTTTTAGGAAGGAAATCGCCATAACGAAAATAGCAACTGAAACCATTGTAAAAACAAAACGCGGAACATGACTCATCTTAACTCTTGCAAAAACAGATTCAATTGCACCTACAACAAGAGCACATCCGGCAATAATTACTAAAAACAGGATTATATACCTGTAACCCACCGTCTCCTGAGGAATTAATACAGATGCAATGATTGAACTTATCACGCACATCTTGAGACCGGAAGTATAATTTATTATAGCCAGCGACGGTCCTGAATTATCAAGAACCATCACTTCATGAATCATTGTAAGCTCAAGGTGTGTCTTCGGATCATCAAGAGGAACCCTTGATCCTTCGGAAAGAAGCATTATGAAAAGTGCAACTATAATCGGTGCCCCTGTAATAAAGCTCCATCCGGTTGAACCCTGTATGACACTAAGAATCTGCTGAAATGAAAGAAACCCCGTCGCATATACTATAGTTGTCAAGAGCATCATATATGCGGGTTCAACAAATGAAGTAAAAGAAGCTTCACGTGCGGCGCCCATACCTTCGAAACTGCTTGCTGTATCCATCGCTCCGGCTATTGAAACAAACTTTGAAAGACTCAGAAGATAAGCAAAGAAAATGTAATCTCCGTCAAAGCTGATAATAGATATTCCATACGGTCCGGGAACAACCAAAGCAGCAAAAACAACCGCAACAAATGATACAACAGGGGCAAAGAAAAAAACAAAAGTTGTTTTTGAACTTATAACTTCTTTCTTTTTTAGCAATTTGATAAAATCATAAATCGGCTGTAAAACCGGTGCCCCTTTTCTTCCGCACCAGATATTTTTAAGTTTATTAATTAATCCGATATAAATGAAAGGAAAAATTATAATGTAAATCCCAAACACCGCATATTTCAAAATTGTATCTTTCATTTCAGGCTCCCGCGATAATCCAGATTACGGCTGCAAGTGCAAAAAATAATCCGTATAGAACATATATCTGAGTGTTTCCCATCTGAATATTTGAAAAAACTGAAAGCGCATGACGGAAGTATTTCATCATGGGATAATATATTTTGCTTTCAAAAATATCAAAAAAACGGGCAGCAAAAAACGCTTCTCGCGGAAAGAGTCCTGAAGCAGAAGCTTTTTTGTCTTTCTGCTGAAGAACACCTGAGATTGATGATGAAAAATTTTCTGAAAATCCGAAACCTGTATATTGGATACGGCTTGAAGGTTTATCATATCCGCATCCCCATGTATCGGAAATTCTGATTCTTCCTTTTGAAAGAAAATATCTTATTAAACATAAAACAAGTATAGCTGAAGAAAGAAGAATCGAAACAAAAGAAAGCTTTTCAAACAGTTGCGAAATATAACCGAAGGAAGCATAAAATTCCATTCCGAAAATATCAAGCAAAGGTCTTGAAACAAGCTTAACAAGAAACTGAGGAAAAATTCCGCTTACAAATGAAATTAAAGATAAAGTTATAAGAGGAAAGTATGAAAACGCGGACTCTTTTTCAAATTTGTGCTGTGACCGTTTTTCTCCCAGAAAAATAACACTGAAAGCTTTCGCAAATGTTATCAAAGCTATTGCTCCGCTCAAGGCCAGAAGAGATATCGCAAGAACACTAAAAACAACATTTCCGGCTGAAGGATTTTTTACTATGGCTTTTAACAAACCGATATAAATTGAAAATTCTCCGGCAAAGCCCGCAAAAAGAGGAATTCCGCAAATTGAAAGTGAAGCAACCAGGAAGGCAGTTCCTGCAACAGGCGCGTATTTCATGACACCGCCTAGCTTTTCAACATCACGTGTTCCGGTAATATTTTCAACAACCTCAGCAGAATAAAAAAGAAGCGGCTTAAATATCGAATGATTCAGCGCGTGTATCAACGCGCCGGCAAAAGAAAAAATGCCGGCTGTTGTATAACCGTAATGAAATGAAATTATTCCGGAACCTATTCCTATTCCTATTATTCCCATGTTTTCTATACTTGAATAAGCTAAAAGACGCTTAATATCCCTTTGAACAAAAGCAAAGATTATTCCGTAAAAAGTGGTCGCAAGTGAAATTCCCAAGACAGCATAGCCGCACCATAAAGGAATTTCACCGAAAGAAATGAAAGTTCTCATAATTCCGTAAATACCAAGCTTCATCATAAATCCAGAAAAAGCAGCAGAAACATGTGCGGGCATTTCAGGATACAGATGCGGCGCCCATGGATGAAATGGAACAAATTCAGCCTTAAAAGCAAAACCGCAAAAAAGAAGAATAAACATTATTCCTTTAAAATGATGAGGAGCCGACAAAATAAAAGAAGATGTATCAGCAGAAATATATAGAAAAGCTCCCAGAAGAATAAACATTCCTATATGCATTGCAGCAAGATAGTTTATTTTAAAAGGAAAATCTTCAATTTGACTATGATTAAGCATAACTAAAGCAAACGAAGAGAGAGTCATTATTTCCCAAAGAGAAATAAAAACAATGCTGTGAGAAACAGTAACTGCTAAAATCATCGCCGCATAAAACACGGGTAAAAAGAAAAAATCAAACCTGCTCGAATGTTTCTTTTTTACCGAATTAATATATGAAGAATATGAATTAAAAATGAAACCGCATGAAAGAATCAAAAGAAAAAATGCAGACAAAGAATCGATCTTAAATAGAACTTCTTTAAAAGGAAACGAAAACATAATTGAAATACTTTCTCCCGTCACGGAAGAAAAAAGAAGATAATTCATTGCTGAAAAAAGTATTATAAAAGATCCCGCAATGATAAAAAGAAAAGAAACTAGTTTTGAAATCTTTTTAGGAAGAATAACAGACAATATTCCGCCTGCAGAAAAAAGAGCAGCCGCTAAAAATATCTTATTCATACTTTTTACCCATGAACCTTATTAGCGCATTAATAAACGTTAGTGGATGAGGAGGACATCCCGGAATATAAAGATCAACTTTGTGTTTTTGGAAAAAACTTCTGTCAATGTCATGGCTTTCCGCAAAAAGTCCTCCGCTTATAGCACATGTTCCCATTGCAATGATAATCTTTGGTTCAGGCACAGCAGATAGAGTCTCTTCAAGTGCATAACTCATATTACGTGAAACCGGTCCGGTAATTACTATTCCGTCCGCATGACGTGGAGAAGCAGTCACTTCAATTCCGTAACGACCCATATCAAAGTTGACATTCCCGCAGGCATTAAGCTCCATTTCGCAGGCGTTGCATCCTCCGGCCGAAACTGAACGGAGTTTTAAAGACCTTCCGAAAAGTCGTTTTATTTCTTTTCTTGCATTAATCGAATTTGAAAAAAATGATTCAAACTTATCGCCTTTTTGAATTACTAATTTATCTCTTGAATCAGTTCCAGTTTTATGCTTGTTTGAAAACTGTATCTTGCTTCCTTTTTCAGCACACGCTCCGCAAAAATTACACTTTCCTAAATCAAGTGACATTTTGTCTGAATCAATTGCCGAAAGAGGACATTTCTTTGCTATATGATAAATATCTTCAGTTGATGCTGATTCATCTATTAAAGGAAAGCCTCTGAATCTTTCATCAAGAACAGATCCGGTTATACTTCTGACATATTGAATTCCGTGACGCTTTCTAGCATAAAGAAAATCAAACATAAATCCTCACAAATCAAATCCGCAATACGACAGATTAAAGCTCTTATTGCACACGGGAAAATCAGAAATTCCATTATCTCTAACAGCTAACTCCAATGCGCTCCAGTTATTGAAAGACGGATCTTTAATTTTATAAAATTCCGGAGCTCCATTTGAATCAGTTAAAAGAATGTGAGCAAGCTCTCCTCTCCATGCTTCAACCATTGAAACACAGATAGAATCCGGCTGAAGAGAAAAATGTTTTTCTTCTCCGCAAACTGATAAATCATATTCTGATAATATTCTAATGACGGTTTCAATAGATTCAACAGCTTCAAGATAACGCAAATATGCCCTTGAAAAAAGATCTCCCTTATCACAAACACATGTTTTATATTTTAATTCTTTGTAATATCCCCATGGATTATCTATTCTTACATCTCTTTTTATTCCGCAAGATCTTGCAGCCATTCCGACAACATTAAGTCTGATCATTTCATTTTTATCGACTACACATGTATCTTCAAGACGCGATAAAACAATGGGATCTGAAAAAAATGCCGAAGAAATCGCATCGATATCATCTTTAACTTTTCTAAGATTTTTTACAGCCTTTTCAGCAATGTGATTTTCAATCGAAAACCTGTTGGATCCTATTCCGACAAATCCTTTTCCGAATCTGTTTCCTCCGAAAGACTGAGAGGTGTTAATTACAATAGTTCTTACAGCACCGAAAAAATCAGCACCTGAAATATAAGCTATATCTCCTGCAATTGCTCCCAAGTCTCCTATATGAAAAGCAGCCCTTTCTAATTCAAGCATCAAAGCTCTTTGCACTTGTGCGGTTTTTTCTATTTTCAAATTACCGAGAGATTCCAATAAACCCGCATAAGCGCTTACTCCTGCAACTGCACTGTCGCCGCATACTGATTCGGCAAGTGATCTTTTTGAAAAAATATCACCGTTCAAAAAAATTTTTTCAACTCCCCTTGATTGATATCCATGCATGATTTCAAGAGAAAGAATATTTTCTCCCGCACAATTAAATCTGAAATGACCCGGCTCTATTACCCCTGCATGAACAGGTCCTACGGCAACCTCGTGCGTTTCAGAACCATTGCACTTAAAAAATGGGTAGTTTGCGCTGATTTTTCTAACCGGCTTCAGCCACGGATGACCGACAGGTTTTATCTTATAGTTTTCATAAAGTTCTCTTTCAAATAAATGAAACTGAGGAAATTTTACAGTTAAAGAACTGTATTCTGAATCTTTTTTTAGAATTGTTGAAATGATAGAAAGTTTATCGGAATTTTCGTCTGAAAGGACGGTGTATATTTTAACAGAATCACCTTCAGGCACACCAAAAAAAGCGCATAATCTAAACTGGTCAAAAGGAATGCCGCAGAATTGCCCTATTTCATAAACCGGAATATCCTTTTTATGAACCGGAAAACAATTCGCAGATTGAAACGGAATATTCATCTCCATCTCCGAAGGTCAATTTCAAATAACATTAAGCTTAAGTTAACCGTGGTTTAAACCCGTACGGAATGCAGTCAATTTCTTTTTAAAAAAAGAATCCGCCTCAAAGGCGGATTTAATTGTCAAAATTCTTCTCAATTCTATTTTTGAGGAAAAACAGGAGAATTACACTTTAAGGCTGTAATACTTATTGATACAATCCTATAAGACTATTAAAACAACTTATTGTCAAGATTAATATATACTTTAAGACTGCTTTATATCTTTATTATACACTTTTGGAATATTTACCTTTTATCAATTTTTGCTAATCTTATGACGGCTGATGTTATGAATATAAAACGAATTTTCGGCGAAAATCTCAAGCACTACAGAAGAAAAATGAGTCTCACACAGGAAGAACTTGCAGAAAGGGTCGGTGTCGGTACTGTTCATCTGGGAAATATTGAAACGGGTAAAAAATTCGTTTCAGCCGAACTGCTTGAAGCATTATCCGCAGAATTGAAAGTTTCTCCTTCTGCCCTTTTCTATTCCCCGGAATCAACTTCATACGGCGACAATTTTCTCGATAAACTGGATTCAATCGTAAATGAACACCACGAAAAATTAAAAAAAGATATCAGAGACATGGCCAAATAGATTTTTATAATTCTCTATTCTTTAAATATAATCAAACCGCAATATAGATTTCCGCAATGTAAAATTTCTTCTTATTAAGAATAATCCAAAGTTTTTATTTTGCCGGTTTTTTAGCTTAATTTAAGTTATGCTCGGGAGCCGCTTCAAATGTCTTTACCGATGATGTTCACCTCTTCAGTACAGCTTTGCCCCGAAGCGGCTCTCCTTTGATAAATGATCAGATATTAACAGATAATGATGCCATTTCTCTAATAGCTGGAATTTCTTCTGAAATTCCTCGAATAACAGTATCATCGCTAAATTCAGAAATTTTCTTTTTGATTTCAAGAAGCCTTGAAAAAGGAAGAGGAATAATATCCCGAAAAACAGGATCAAGTGCAGACTCAGAAACAAATTGCTGGAGATAAAATCTTTTAACCCTGCCGAGAGTCTTCTCTATTTCGGAAAGATCTTCATCAGAACAAAACCCGTCAACACATGTCATTCTGAGTTCATAATCAACAGCCGAACTCTTTATTAAATTAAATGACTCATGAACTTTTTCAAAATCAGCATTAACTCCTGTAATAACAGGATATTTTGAAGGTGAAGTCTTTATATCAAGAGCAACATAATCTATACCCAGATCAAGAGCCATCTTAAGTTTATCCGGAAAAAATCCGTTTGTATCAATCTTAACCAAAAGATCAGATTTTTTGAGCAAAGAAATAAACTCAATTACATCTTTCTGAAAAAGAGGCTCTCCGCCTGAAAGAACAACTGCATCGACAAGTCCTTTGCGTGAAGACAAAAAAGTAAAGATATCCTTTTCGGATATCCCCCTTTTATCTTCCGTGTTGTTAACCAACTCGGAATTATGACAAAACCCGCATCTCAGATTGCATCCGCTTGAAAAAATTACCGTAGAAATTTTTGCGGGATAATCAATCAGAGATGTCTTCTGAAGACCTCTGATCTTCATGCGTAGATTTTTTCTTCGACTTGCTCGGGATAATACATCAATCTATCAGAAAATTCTTCCTGTTTTCCTCTGTTCCATTGATTTACAGGTCTGAAATATCCCACAACCCTTGAATAAACCTCTACCGGCATTCTTTTTTCCTTTTCCATGTTTCCCCCGTTTTTTGATAATAGAAACCCAATCCCTAAAAGGGTCTGAGACAAATATAGTTCATTTTTAAATTGATGCTATTTTTTTTTCCGCATTTTCATCCTGCAGAACAATTCCGAATCTTTCTAAATCTTCCTTGCTGTGTTCATAAGGACAGAATTTATGCGCACCGGGAATATACCCGTGAATAGGACAAATTGAAAATGTTGGAGTCAGAGAGAAATACGGAAGATGATAGTTTTCCGCAATCTTCTTCACAAGAGCCTTTGCCATCTGAGGATCCTGAATGTTTTCACCGAGAAAGGCGTGAACAACAGTTCCTCCGGTAAACTTAACCTGAAGAGCATCCTGATGGTCAAGAATATCAAAAATATCATCTGTATGATTTACAGGCAGATGAACAGAATTTGTATAATACGGAGCATTATCTCCCGAAGTAATTATATCAGGAAATTCAGCCTTATCATTTTTTGCAAATCTGTAAGAAACACCTTCAGCAGGAGTAGCTTCAAGATTATAAAGATTTCCGGTTTCCTGCTGATAAGACATTATTCTTTCTCTCATATAATCAAGAACTTTTACAGCAAAAGCTTTTCCTTCTTTTGTTGAAATATCCTTTCCGAAAAGATTACAGAGAGCCTCATTCATTCCGACAAGCCCTATGGTTGAAAAATGATTCAGCCAAAACTGGTTATTTCTTTCGAATATATCTCTAAGATAATGTTTTGTATACGGATACAGATTGCTCAAAGTAAAATTCTCAAGAACCTTTCGTTTTATTTCAAGAGACTCTTTTGCTAAATCCATTAGCTCAGCAAGACGCTTGAAAAACTTATCTTCATCTTTAGTGAGATATGCAAGACGAGGAAGATTAATTGTTACAACACCGATACTTCCGGTTAATGGATTCGCACCGAAAAGTCCGCCTCCGCGCGAACGAAGTTCACGATTATCAAGTCGAAGTCTGCAGCACATAGAACGTGCATCTTCAGGCTTCATATCCGAATTAACAAAATTGGCAAAATAAGGAATTCCGTATTTCGCTGTCATTTCCCAAAGCTTATCAAGCTTCTTGTTATTCCAGTCAAAGTTTTTTCCAATATTGTAAGTCGGAATCGGAAATGTAAAAATTCTGTTCTTTGAATCTCCTTCGAGAAGACATTCGCAGAACGCGGCGTTGAACATATCCATTTCTTCCTGAAACTCGCCGTATTTAGTATCAAGATATTTTCCGCCTACAACTACGTAATCATCTTTTATATTTTCAGGAACAATCAAATCAAGAGTTACATTGGTGAAAGGAGTCTGAAATCCCACTCTTGTAGGAATATTCATGTTAAAGAAAAATTCCTGCAATGACTGTTTAACTTCCTTGTAGGTAAGTTTGTCATAGCGTATAAAAGGTGCAAGAAACGTATCAAAATTTGCAAAAGCCTGAGCTCCTGCTGATTCACCCTGCAGTGTATAGAAAAAATTCACAATCTGTCCGAGAGCAGTTCTAAAATGTTTCGGCGCCTTAGATTCAATTTTACCGACAACTCCTCCGAAACCGGAAAGAAGAAGATCTTTTAAATCCCAGCCGACACAATAAGCAGAAAGGAGCCCCAAGTCATGAAGATGAACATCGCATGAACTGTGAATATCTCTTATCTCAGGCGGATAAATTCTTTCGAGCCAATACTTGGCAGTCAGAGCAGAAGCAAGATGATTATTCAATCCCTGCAGGGAATAACTCATATTGCTGTTTTCTTTGACTCTCCAGTCACTGCGGTCCAAATAATTATCAATTAGATCAAGACCCTCATTCATGAGAGTTTTGCTGTCACGGATTTTTCTATGCTGATCTCTGTAAAGAATATACGCTTTAGCTACCTTCGCGTGACCTTTCTCTATCAGAATTTTTTCTACAAGATCCTGAATATTCTCGACAGTCGGAACCCTGCCGTCTTTATATATTATTTCAAGAATATCAACAACCGAACGCGTAACACCTTCTGATTTTTCATTGTCTGTTCCGCCCACCGATCTCGCAGCTTTGAAAACAGCTTCGGCTATCTTCTTCGGATCAAACTCAGCCAAACGGCCGTCGCGTTTTAAAATGAATTTCAGTGATGAACGAAGTTCTGGCATTATCAACCTACTACATTGTATATTCAATATTCAAACGAAAGCAATAAAAGACCTGCTCGCAAAAAGCGATTCTCCAACTTCTCTTTTATAGGGTAATGGAGAGACTACTTTGCTGACGACGAAAGTCAATAAAAAAATTATGTCTCGTTTTTTATTTTTATCAAGATTTTTTTCTAAATACCGATAAGCTCTAACAGACATAGTTTTCTTATTGGAGATGAAATCTGTCAAAGATATTTTAAAAAATTTTTGAGGTGCTTTTTATGAAGAACAAGTTTTTTATGATAATAAATATTTTTCTATTTCTATTTGCACTAATTCTTCCGCTCAATTCAAGCTCTGGATACGACAAAGGTGTTGTTGAAAAAATTAAAATCTCCGAAAGCGATCTTCCGGAAGGATTCATTTTCGGAAAGATTCCAAATTTCGCGAAATCAACTCTTCTTGCAAACCCATGGAACTTCGACCGCAACGCAATAAACAAACTGACAAGAAACATTTACCCTGATGCTGAATCTTCAGCCGTTAAAGATATTCATATTTCAATTATAGCAAAAGAATCTTCTCCTTACAATGATGATATCGTATGCTTTATTATTCTTTTTAAGGATGACACAAGTTCAAAAAAAGAGATTCTAAAAATTGAAGAATTTTCAAGAAACAATCAGGACAGAGTTCTCACAGTATCAAAGGACAATCTTTCGGTTATACTGCTTGTTGATGAAGTGAATAACTTTCCGTATATAACTAAAATGGCAAAGGAAATCGAAGACAAGCTTAATTGAGTTATTTATCATTATCCCGGAATTCAATAAATTCCGGGCCGCTTCCGTCATAAACAAAAGCTGTTTTCATCTTCTCTCTTATTTCAATCGAACTCATAAACTTATTCTTTCTATGATTTCTTGTTTTAATTGTAAGGACGTCACTTCCTGGCGTAAAATAAAAAAACTTTGACTCGGCAAAACTGAGAAAATAATCCTCTCTGATTGCCGCAATGTTTATAAAGTGAGTACCTCCGAGAGAATTTATCTTTCGGTTCTTTCCTTTTAAAGTTGAAGGAACATGAGTGTGTCCGAATAACCAGTAATCAACACGCTGTTTTTTCAGAACTTCAGTAAATCTTTCCGAATCTACCACATTACGGTAACTGGGATAATTATACGCAAACCCGGTTCCGCCCAGATGCGAATGCGTTATCGTGATTATTATATTCGACTGATTTTCCTCAACCAGCTTTTTCCACCAGAGAAAAGCATTATCAGATATATCCGTACCGGAAGAATTTTTTTCATCAGAAAGAAGAATCAGCAATAGATTACCGAAACGAACGGCATAATGCATCGGTTTTTTCGTATACTTAAAATACAAAGGAATATTGCGAGCGTCGTGGTTTCCGATTATTTCATAGAAGTTCTTGATAGCAAGAGGCTCAACCGTTCTATAAAACCACTTCCATTCATCATCATGATTCTGGGAGCTTGAAAGCTGAACCATGTCCCCTGCGCACACAGCAGCATCAACCTGAAGTTTATTCTTTATTACATCTTCAACCGTTATTTCAAAATCTTCTCTTTCATCATCATCACGCGGCTGAATATCTGCAAAAGTCCAAAGAACAAACTGTTTTTCCTCTTCGGCTGATATTTTTCCAAGAAATGATAAAGAAGAGATTTGAAGCAATATTAGTAAAACTGCAAATCTCTTCTTGCGAAAATTTAATTTATTTAGGAAGACCAAATGAATGACCCGGTCCGGAAGGAATTGAATAATACTTAAACGGTACCTGCGAAAGCCTGCAAGCCTTGCTCGAATGATCAGAATACATATCTTTAACTACTTCTGAGAAATTAATTGAAACCCCTGCGTAAATTCCACGGCGTTTATCATCATCATTCCCTGCTTTTCTATCATAAGTAGTATAATCTCTTGAATAAAAACCTAGATCAAGCTGTATATATCTCATAAAATTAGGAATATCATATCCGACATATTTGAAGCCGGCAAGCTTAAAATTCATCATGTAAATATATCCGCTATAATCATTAACAAAAGACAGTATTTTCTTCCCGCCTTTTTCATTCTCTCTGAAAGCTTTTGTCGGAATATATCTTATTGTAACACCCAGAAAAGAATCTAAAGTAGGATAGTAATCTAAAAGAGCTCCTAGAGCGATACCTGCATAATCCATTGCAAGATCCTGAAAGCAGAACCCGTACTGAGAGGAGAAACCGTCACCGAGTTCGATAAGAAAACCGACACCCATGGTCATTCCGATCGAGTAAACCCAGCGGTCTGAAGGAGAAGTATCTAAATGGTCGTAAAGAGTAAAAAGAAGTCGCTGGGTAACATAATGAGCATAAAAATGACCCCATTTATCCGCTCCGCCGAAATCAGTTCCCTGACCGAACCAGCCTTCGTCCTTTGAATAAAAGTCATGGTTATTTTCCCAGTCCCATGCCTTAATTCCGAAAAGAAGAATTATTGGCGGCGTTATCCCGGTTATTATATATTTACCGTATCTTCTCGCATCGTACCCAAGATTAAAATATTCGGTTTCAGGATTATAATATCCCTTTGGCGAATCATCCGAAGTAACTACGGCAGTTCCGGAATTCTCTTCCGGAGTCTGGGCAATCAGACTGTTCAATGTAATTACTGACAAACAAATAAGTAAAATAAGCTTTTTCATTTCTTTTCATCCATTTAAAATTTCGCGGTCATGCTAACTCGGGGTCATTTTGTGTCAATAAAGAATGTTAAATTTTTATAAGTTCATATTCCTTATTTCCAATGCCAATTTCCGCTGCATGATTGATTCCGGACTTCCAGTTTGTATTAGGATAAATATGATTAAATTTATCCTTTCCTTCAGTGTATCCTGTTTTTTCCAAAACGGAACCCGATGCCATTGCAGAAGAATTCACCATATCGGCACATGCAACGTCAAGGGCAACCGGATCTTTTGAAGCTGCTATTCCGATGTCGCGGACTATCGCAACATCATTATGCCCCCAGCAGTCGCAATTCGGAGAAACATTCATTATAAAATTTACATGGAAATGCTGTTTGTCTTTTAACACAGCAAGCGTATATTCTGAAATTTTTTCCGTGCAGTTTTCCGCTCCTTCATTCCAAACTACCTGAGCAGAATCAAACATGCACACTGCTACACACTGGCCGCAGCCGATACATAAATCATAATTAATTGAAGCTTTTTTTGCTGAATCAAAAGATATTGCTTTCTGAGAACAATTCTTTACGCAAACACCGCAGGATACACATTTTTCCTTTTCTATTTTGGGTTTTGAGGCAGAATGCATTTCCATCTTTCCTCCGCGTGAACCCGAACCCATTCCGAGATTTTTTAATGCTCCGCCGAAACCCGTCATCTCATGTCCCTTAAAATGATTTAGAGATATAACTATATCGGAATCCGCAATAGCACTAGCAATCTTTGCGGTTTTACAATGTTTTTGATTTATTTCAATTTCTCTGTATTCTGTTCCTTTTAATCCGTC
>JAKJGA010000178.1 GCA_022704645.1 Spirochaetota bacterium | reverse complement strand
AGCCGTTTTTACCTTCTCTATATTGACAAAGCCGGACAACGGTTCTACTTTGACATCATATTATTCAGTCAGAGAGGTGAAAAATGGCGAAAGAAGATAAACCAATAAGAATTTCTGAGTATTATGGCTGCGATACCTTCAATTTTAAGGTTATGGAAGAAAAACTTCCTCGCGAGACATACAAAAAGCTCCTTAAAATCATCAACGATGATGAAAAACTTGATGCCGACACAGCAAATACTGTCGCGCACGCAATGAAAGAATGGGCACTCGATAAAGGTGCAACTCATTACTGCCACTGGTTTCAGCCAATGACAGGTTCAATTGCAGAAAAACATGACGCATTTGTTGATCCGGTTGGTCCTGGCGAAGTTATTGAAAGATTTTCAGGCAAACAGCTTGTACAGGGCGAGCCTGACGCATCAAGCTTTCCAAGCGGCGGTATCAGAGCAACGTTCGAAGCACGCGGCTATACTGCATGGGACATCACGAGCCCTGCTTTCATCCAGAGAAGCGGTACTGCAACTACTCTTTGCATTCCAACTGCATTCATATCTTACACAGGAGAAGCTCTCGACAAAAAGACTCCTCTTTTAAGATCAGTTAAAGCTCTCAGTGAATCTTCAGTGAAGCTCCTTAACCTTCTTGGAAGCACTGCAAAAAAAGTTATCACAACAGTTGGTCCTGAGCAGGAATATTTCCTTATCGACAAAAACTACTTCATGGCAAGAGAAGACCTTGTTATGAGCGGAAGAACTCTGATCGGTTCAGCTCCTTCAAGAGGTCAGCAGCTAGAAGATCATTACTTTGGTTCAATCAAAGAAAAGATCGTAAGCTACATGAACGACGTTGAAGAAGAACTTTACAGACTCGGCGTTCCGGCAAAAACCAGACATAATGAAGTTGCTCCAAGCCAGTTTGAACTTGCACCTGTTTTCGAAGAAGCTAACGTTGCGGTTGATCACAACCATATCGTTATGGAAACATTGAAAATCATCGCTGCAAAATACGACATGGCTCTTCTTCTTCATGAAAAACCATTCGCAGGTATCAACGGTTCAGGAAAACACCTTAACTGGTCAATGTCTGACAATGAAGGAAACAATCTCCTTAATCCGGGGAATACTCCTCATGACAATCTCCAGTTCCTTGTTGTGCTTACCGCAGTTATCAGAGCTGTTTATAAAAATGCCGACATTCTAAGAGCAACTGTTGCATCTCCGGGCAATGACCACCGTCTCGGTGCAAATGAAGCTCCTCCTGCGATAATTTCAATATTCCTCGGCGATCAGCTGACTGCAATAGTTGAAAGCATCATGGCTGGTAAAGTTGCCAAAGCTACTGATCAGGCAATTCTTGATCTCGGCGTTTCTTCGCTTCCGATTCTCAGCAAAGATAACACAGACAGAAACAGAACTTCTCCGTTCGCGTTCACAGGAAACAAGTTCGAGTTCAGAGCCGTTGGTTCTAACATGTCGATATCTTTCCCTGCAACAGCAATCAACGCGATGGTAGCTGAAAGCATCGATTTTATGTATGACGCTATCAAGGCTAAAGGCGGAGACATAAAGCAGGCTGCTTTCGACGTAATGAAAGATGTTCTCAATGATTCTAAAAACGTTCTCTTTATGGGAGACGGATATTCAGAAGATTGGCAGAAAGAAGCAGCTAAACGCGGACTTCCAAACTATAAGACTTCTCCTGAAGCTCTTAAAGCTTTCAATACAGATAAAGCCAAAAAGCTTTTCTCGAAGTATAAAATTCTTTCTGAAAAAGAACTTACTGCGAGATATTTTATTCATCTTGAAAGATATGCAAAGATTGTTGATATTGAAGCTGTTTCGCTTTACAATATGGCAATCAGTCAGATCCTTCCGGCTGCTGTAAAATATCAGAACGATCTTGCTTCTTCAATCAAAAAGACTTCTGACATTCTCGGTGCTGACGCTGTGAAAGATCAGAAAGATCTTCTTGCTTCAGTTGCGGCTTATATTGGCGAAATCAAAAAAGGCGCTGAAAAGCTCAACGCTACAACTAAAGAAGCTCATAAAGTTGAAGACGAACAGGCTCATGCTGAATTCTATTGCTCAAAAGTAAAAGAAGCAATGAATTCACTCAGAGACAGCATCGATTCTCTTGAAAAGATTGCAGACAATGATCTCTGGCCGCTTCCTAAATATTGGGAAATGCTTTTCTTGAATTAAGTTTTGAATCAATAAGAGACGGCTTTCCCGTCTCTTATTGTATCTGTTTAAAAAGTTATGTCGCTTTTTTGGATAACTATCCAGAAATATTTTAAATAAATAAAAATTTTGCTTAGTTTTACGTATTAATCTCATGGAGGAAACCATGAGTAATACCAATTATATAAGAACAACCGCCTTTATTGATGAAACTTCAACAGAATTACTTAAGAAATCAGGAATAATAAGAGAAAATCAAAGAAACAAAGTGTTATCTCTAATTCTAAAAGCTGTTTTAAATAAATACAATTCGCAAAACAAGGAATTAATCAGATCTAGTGTAAAATATCAATCACATTTGACAAATCCAAGTGTAATTCATTATGAAATTGATTCTGATATTTATGAAGCATGTCTAGATTTAAGAAAATTAAATAAACTTTCTGTTTCTAAAATGATAAACGATGGGATTAAAGAATTTCTTGATGTCATTTTGTCTTCAGATTACACAAGAAAAAGCAAATCTACCCATATTCCAGATAATCATTTTCATAATTTGGATAACTATCCAATTAAGTACAAGTTTACAGCAACTTATAACATTCAAGAATCAATTCTTACAACAATAATAAAAACAAAGACACCGCCATTAAAATTACAAACAATTTCTTTACATTTTCATCATGATTTATTTACCTGATATTGATAATTTCATTACAAGAATGCGGGGTAACATGAAAAAACAAATAGCGCTTCATGATGAAATAGAAACTAACCTCAAAAATTTTCTTAATAAGGAAAAAAACAAATTCCCCAGCAAAGACACTTTGCGAATCGATCTTCATTGTCATGACAAAAACAGCAATATCCCTGATGAACAGCTGGGAAGAATGCTCGGCCTTCCTGAAACATGGCTTGAACCTGAAAGTCTCATAAATACTCTAGAAGAGCACAAGTGTACTGCTTTCACCATAACAAATCATAACAATGCGCGTTCCTGTTTTGCTCTTCGTGAAAAAGGATATGACATTCTGATAGGATGCGAATTTTCCGTTAAAGTTCCGGACTTTTCTACGGGGATTCATGTTTTAGCATATGGTTTTACTGAAAATGATGAGAAGAAGCTAAACAAGCTAAGAGACAATTTATATGATTTCCTTGAATATGCTCATTCACAAAATATTCCAACAATCTGGGCACATCCTCTTTATCATTATAAAAAATCATCAATTCCATCACTTGACCTTTTCGAAAAACTTGCAGTAATTTTCAAACGTTTTGAAGTTATTAACGGTCAAAGGGATTCGTGGCAGAATATGCTGATTAAAAATTGGCTGGATTCTCTTTCAAAAGAAAAAATCAATCATTTCATAAAAAAGCATAAAATCGACTGGAAAAAATATACCGATGATCCTTACAC
>JAKJGA010000177.1 GCA_022704645.1 Spirochaetota bacterium | reverse complement strand
ATAACTACATATATACGCAATGCGCAAAACATCCCGATTTGGAATGATATGTGCATTGCGTATATCATTCCAAATTCAAGTAATAAACGCAATTCAAATATGGTCAAAAGGACTGATTATTTTCTTCAAATCCCTTTCTGCGACATGAGTATATATTTCCGTAGTTTTACTCGATGCGTGTCCGAGTATTTCCTGAATATAACGTATATCCGTACCGTTCTCAAGCAAATGTGTAGCAAAGCTATGCCTCAAAGAATGAACGGTAGCTGTTTTTACTATTCCAGCCCTGACACACCCCTGTGAAAAAACTGCCTGTATCGTTCTAATGCTTATCGGAGAAATTCCCTCCCTGTCTTCAAACAGATATTTTACGGGTTTATAGTCTCTAATATAGGTTTTCATCATTTTTGATACATTTTCCGACAAAACAGTATAACGGTCTTTTTTTCCTTTAGCTTCCCTGATGTGAATAAGTTTTCTATCCATATCAATATCACATAGTTTGAGAACGGAAGCTTCAGAAACTCTTAGTCCGGATGAATATATTAACGCAATCATAAGCCTGTGTTTTTCATTCTCATAAGACTCAATCAGACGCTTCACCTCCTCTCTGCTAAGTACAACAGGAAGTCTTTTATTCTTTTTTGCCCGGGGTACATTATAAATGAATTTTTTCATTAAAATATTTCCGTAATAGAAACGCAGGGCATTCACAGCGCAGTTCAAGGTAGAAGATGAAGATTTTTTCTCTGAAGCGAGATAATCAAGAAATCCGGTTATGTCGTTTTGATCAATTTCACAGGTTCTTTTATCAGCGTGTTCCAGCAAATCAATATTATACTTAACATACATTTTTCCAGTCCGTCTGCTGTAAGAGCGTATTCTGATTTCCCTCGATATTACAAAACTCATACTTTCCGAATCATCTTTAACGCATTGATCTTTAGCCGTATTGTTAAAAATAATACTCAAAACATCATCAAGATTTTTCTGAGTGTCAGGAAATGACCAAAGCTTTTCATTAACATTCCACTTATATCCGGAAACTCTCTTCAAGCCCGCAATGATGCTTCTATCATATGGAACCGACAAGGAAAATTCACCTGTACCGAATGCCCTAATTGCAATACTCATATCAATCTTCATATAAATAATTATTGCAAAAGTCAAATCCAAAATAAACACCCCGCCGCAGAAAAAGATGAATGACATCAAGATCACCAAAAATCGTCCGACGCAGTCGGACTCAACTCGGGCGACCGCAGCATCCGGCAAAGCCGGTGCGAGGAATTCGCCCGACAAAAGCCAGGAGTGGGATCTCAAAGGGATGAGGAGCGGCGACTGAGCTCCTCGTCCCTTTGAATATTCTCGCATGATCCATGCGAAACCGGATATCAAAGGCGTCAGCCTTTGACGACAAGTCCGGTGGCCGGACAAACCGGGTAAAGGGTGTGGAACACCCTTTGATGTACGTCCGACTCTCGGGCAGAAAACGAATACATAAGGAGAAACCTTTCTTTTAATCTTGACATTGAGTTATTGATTGCCCGAGGATAAATTATTTTTTTGTAACATTTTTATAACTCTTCTGTCTATTTAATATTGATTTCAAATGATATCAATTGAACTGGTTAAAAAAGAATTTGAAGGAGCGTGATTTATGAAATACTTATCTATTGTTATTTTATTTTTTATATTATTTACCAACAGCAAGACAGATACAATAACTAATCAAAGCCGCAGTCCGGGGAAATACATTTCGCTAGATGGGGGGAAAATCGAAGTTTTTTCGGAGCCCGATTCTACCTCCAAAATAATAGGAACTTTAGTAGATAGTGTTATTGTCATAGCAGATATAAGAATAAAGGACAATGTCCGGGGAAAAGAAGGGACGTGGATGGCGATTGATTTTAATGGTGAAAAAGCATTTGTTTTCAGCGCCGGAATAACAAAAGTTAATCCCGAATATACAAAGAAAGAAATCGAAGAATCCGAAAATAACCTTAAAAGAATAAAAGAATTGATGGATAACTATGTACTTTCCGGTAAAACTTTTTATTATGGTATTGGCTGTTCAGGAAGTACAGAAAGTGAATATTATTTAACCATGAAATTTATTGATGAGTCAAATGTTACTTTACATTACTCTGATAATGAAAACAGCTTCACTGCTTCAGGAAAATATATTCGAAAAGACAATAATGTAAAAATAACAATAACTAAATCGTCAATGAATATGAAATCAAATAATATGAATCTGACTTTAAAAGTTTGTGATGATTTTCCGAAATGTGAAAGAATTGTTCTTCATGAATTATCAGATCCTGCTAATAAAAATTATGCCGAGTCATGGAAAACTAAATAAAACAAATTTCATTAAACATTTTATCAATCAGGAGACAATTCTAAGTCATGTGCGGACGTTTTGCTCAATACACGCCGGTCAATGATCTCATGGAAGAATTCGAGATTGACCAGAACCTTTCAGATACTCAGGGAAGTTTCAACATTGCTCCGGGGTCTGAAATTTCCGTCATCGTTTTTGACGGAAAGAAAAAGCTCGTCAAAATGAAATGGGGCTACATTCCCTCATGGCTGAAAGACAACACCCGCCCCGGAATGATTAACGCGAGAGCTGAAGGAATTAATGACAAGCCTTATTTCAGAACTTCATACAAACAACGAAGATGCCTCATCGTAGCGGACGGTTTCTATGAATGGAAAGGCAGCGGAAAAGAAAAAGTCCCGGTTTACATTAAACTCAAATCCGGAAAACCATTCGCGCTTGCCGGCGTATACGATTTCTTCACGGATTCTCAGGGAAGAAAAATCGGCACCTGCGCGATCATCACAACAGGCGCGAATGATCTCATAAAAGACATTCACAACCGGATGCCTGTAATAATCAAAAAAGAAAACCACGGCATTTATCTCGATGCCGTTTCGGATGAACAGCTGACGCTTCCTTTTTTGTCACCGTATCCGCCGGAAGAAATGGAGCTTTTTGAAGTTTCGAAAGACGTCAACTCACCGAAGAATAATTCGCCTGAACTGATTAAGAAAATCATCAAAAAAGACTGAGTCAAAAACCTTGACAAATTACTATACACTTGCATAGTATGCCGGTGAGGTTTTATGTCTGCCGATATTTCCGAAATTCTGCGCATCGAAGATGCTCACCTGACTCTTCCTTATGCCGCGAGCCGCGTGAAGGCGGGCTTTCCCTCGCCTGCCGATGACTACATCGAAAAGAGTCTCGACTTCAACGAATATCTCATAAAGCGCCCGGCCGCAACTTTCTGCGTCCGCGTCTCAGGCGATTCGATGATAAACGCCGGTATTCATGATTCCGATCTTCTTATCGTTGACCGCTCGATAACTCCGAAACACAACAGCATCATAATCGCGGTAATCGACGGCGAAATGACTCTCAAGCGCCTCATCCGTTCAAAAGGCAGAGTCATTCTGCAGGCGGAAAATCCCGATTATCCGTCAATTATCATAACAGACGAAATGAATTTTGAAGTATGGGGTGTCGTCTCTTTCGTCATTCACAGGGCCTTATGATTACGGCTCTTGTTGACTGCAATAATTTCTATGTTTCGTGCGAAAGGGTTTTCAACCGCA
>JAKJGA010000176.1 GCA_022704645.1 Spirochaetota bacterium | reverse complement strand
GAAAATCTCTCAAAATACATGACTTCATATGAAATTACAAATCTCAGAATCGGACTTCGAGAAATAATTATAAACGCGATAGAACACGGCAATCTCGGAATATCATATGAAGAGAAAAGCGGAATTTCAGGAAAATCCGATTATATCGATTATATTACAAAGAAACAAAACGAAGCGCCTTTTTCATCTAAAAAAGTAATAATCAGAATGCAGCTTTTACCGAAGAAAGCCGTTTTTGAAGTTGAAGATGAAGGAAACGGTTTTGATCACAGAAAAATTTCCGCAGCGGCCAGAGACAATAAAAATCAAACCGATGAAAACCGCGGAAAAGGTATAACAATGGCATACGGGATATTCGATGAAATCAGCTATAATGAAAAGGGAAATAAAGTTACATTAACGAAACTCATAAATTCTTCCACACGCTGATTTTCTCTATTCCGGCCGCATCTCTTATAATTGTGCCTGAAATCATAAGCCCGAAAGAAGCAGTTATATGCATAAGAGATCCATTAATAATTTTCTTGGTGAGTCTGCCCTCATCATCAAACGGTTTTCCGGATTCGAAACGCCTGACTGGAATTTCTTCGCTGTAGACGCACGGAATATTCAAACTTACATTTTCTTTTCTAAGCGCATTGCGTACAGCCCTTGCGAGTGAACAGTTTTGCGTTTTTGCTATTGTCGAAAGTCTTATTTTGGAAGCATCGGTTCTGGAGCCTGCTCCCATGGACGAAATTATTTTTTTATTCTTTTCAACGCAAAGCTTTAACAAAAAGACTTTATGTTTAACAAAATCTATCGCATCGACTATATAATCAAAGGATTCAATATCAAATTCATTATAATTTTCTTCACTGAAAATTGTATTAAAGACTTCAATTGACGCAGAAGGATTAATAAGCAGAAGCTTTTTCTTCATTTCATCAACTTTAGCTTTTCCGACATTTTCCGAATGAGCCTGAGCCTGCCTGTTGATGTTAGTTGCACAGACAGAATCAAAATCTACCAAAGTAATATTTTTAACACCGCTCCGAACCAGAGCTTCAGCGCACCAGCTCCCGACACCGCCTACTCCGACAATAAGAATTTTTGCGTCAAAAAGTTTTCCGCACACATCACTGCCGAGTGCAAGTTCTGTCCTGCTTGTTATATCGCGATACAGGCTTTCAGTCATTATTTTACCGCTATGAACTCCATTTCAATCATTGCATTTTTCGGAAGCTTCGATACTTCAATAAAACTTCTGGCAGGATACGGTTTTTGGAAATAAGATGCATAAGCTTCATTAAATTCAGGAAAATAATCCATGCTTGATGAAAAAACAGTCGTTTTGACTATGTTATCTAGATTCATCCCCTCTGCCGCAAGAATCGCTATTACATTCTTCATTATCACCGACAATGCATCGGCTACAGATGAATTAATCAGATTACCGGTTTCATCAACAGGTATCTGTCCCGAAGCGTACAAAGTGTTTCCAGCCATAACAGCCGCAGAATATGGACCAAGTGCAGAAGGAATATCCTTGCCGCTTACCGCTTTTTTCACAACTTTCTCCTAAAACGTTATTTCTTCTATTTAATTACGAAACGTGCAAGAATAATCCTTTTTCTTCAAATATTTTTTCTAAATATAATCATCATTTATTCCGTTAATAAATAGTAGACATTTTGACTTAATAGTGTCAAAATCAAACAGAAGGAAGGCGGAATCAGCTGATGGAACACAGACCAGAATACATGCCGGAGAATAATCTGATAATTCTTCTTCTTCTATTGATATTCAGCGCCGGTCTCTACTATTTCTGGTGGCTTGCAAGAACCAGCAGAATATTCGGAGATAATCCGGTTTCGAACATCATGCTTACAATTTTCACAGCCGGAATCTGGGGCCTTTACATTAATTTGAAATATATGCAGAAAGCGGAAGAAATCAATGACAGGGATCTCAAATGGTACATGATTATTTTTCTGCCTCTTTCGGTACTGATCATACAAAACAGCATCAATGAAAGATATTTTCCAGGGAAGTAGCCGGGAGTAAAAGATGATAGTTCGCTGCACAAACTGTAATTCCGCCTATTCGGTGGATGACTCTAAGGTCGAAGGCAAGAAGTTCGGTTTCGGCTGTCCGAAATGCGGCACAAGCGTAGTCGTGGACAACCGCCCCGATTCACATCTTCATGCATTGCCGGCTAAAGAACACATTTCAGATTTCGAAGCGGAAAATCAGTCTTTCGGATCTTTTCCGGATTCTATAACCGCAGACAGCACATTCCCTGATAACAATGCCCAGTCTGATACCGCTTTCGGATCAGACGATATGAGCAGTTTCGATTTTCCTGATTTTGATGAAACTCCGGCCGATAAAGCAGAGAATCTTTCTAACGAAATGACTGATTCTTTCGATTTTCCTGATCTTGACAATATGTCCGGATCTGACAATACGCTTGATGATTTATCAGTTTCGGATGAACCGGATTCACAGATTGATATTGCTGACTCATTTAAGGATGATGACAATTTCGATTTCATTGAATCCGAAAGTCCCGTCAAAAAAGAATCTTCCGATGACGAAATATCTTTCGATTCTCTTGATCTTGAAAACGACGAGTCTCTTATCCCTGAAGGATTCGGTGTTGATTCGATAGACTCTTTCCACAGCGATATTGAACCCGAAATTGACATGTCGGTTATCAACGGCAAGTCAGACGAAAATGATGATGAAAAAATTTCAATAGAACTTGATGATCTGCCGTCTGATGAAGAAATGACTCCATTCACAGAAGACGCCGATGATGAAAAAATTACAATAGATCTTGATGAACTCGACCTGGGAACAGAAGAAGAATCCAATCAGGAAGACACTGATGACGAAAAGATAACTTTTGATCTCGGTTCTATTGAAACCGAAGATTCTCTTTCTGCATCCGACGAAGATGAAAGTCTTACACTTGACCTTGATTCGCTTGATCTTGACCTCCAGGAAACAAATGAAATTCTTTCAGGTGATTCACCTGAAGAGCTGATTGAAACCAAAAAGCAGGATGATGATGAAAGTCTCACCCTTGATCTTGATTCACTTGATATTGAGCTTGAAGAATCTCCCGAAATGCTTAGCGGTGAAGCACCGGATGAAACGCTAAGCAGACTTGCACTATCAGATGCAGGGATTTCATTTGATCAGATAGAAGAAACTCCCGAATTCGCCAGTCAGAATTTTAATGAAGAATCAGCTCTTTCGCTGGATGATATCGATTCAGTTATCGGGATTGATTCGACTGCCGGCAACAACATCGATAGTGGTTACGGAGATCTCATTTCCGAACACTATCAGGAAGAATCCGATCTTCCTGCAATCGATATTGACAGATATCAGGATGAGGATACAATCGAAGATTCGGCAGAAGAATCATTCCTTGATATCAAACCTGAATATGACACCTATTCTTCTGAAGTCAATGCAATAGAAAAGGAAGAATCCGGAAACGGTTATGTTAACTTTTCAGTTGATTATACTATCAGGTATTCACGCTTCAAAGCGCTGTTGAAGCTTCTATTCATCTATAACATTTCGCTGATTCCGCATTTCATATCCCTTATGGTTTATTCTCCTGCATCGGTACTGATAAATATTATAAATAATATCATTGTTCTTTTTACCGGAAAAGG
>JAKJGA010000175.1 GCA_022704645.1 Spirochaetota bacterium | reverse complement strand
GAAATCAATGAGGCATAAAGATCCGTTTATCGGAAGCCGGGGCAAGGAATGAGTGACTGTCTAAATCTGGGTAAATTGATCAGAACTGAGCATAGTGGCATAGAATAAATTACGCGTATGCTGAGCGCAGCGAATAAACGCGTAATGATATTTTAAGATGATTAATTTCAGAATTCACCAAAGTGCGCTAAGCACTTTGAATTGAGATGAATGAGAGAAAAAGAAGTTAAGGGGACTGGGGATATCCCCAGCGGCTTTTCTTTGCGATACTTTCTTTTTGTCGAAAAAAAGAAAGTATCAATTTTATACTAATAGTTGACAAATCAATGTACATAGTATTTTTACAGTATTTAACAGTTTAGTCTAATTATTTATGGAGTATTGAATGAAAAAGCTATTAATTCTGCCAATACTTGTGATATTATCTTGTGCATCCGGGCAAAATAAATCTCAAGTAAATGACCTAAGTAAAGCGCAAAAAGATTTAATTTACAATTCTTGTTTTGAAGTAGTGGTTGAAAAACCTGTAAATGATTCTCTTACGTACGAAAAAGAACTTCCATGGGATTCAATTCCTTATAACATACGGGTTGATAAATATTATTCAATCGGAACAGCTTTTTCAATATCTGAAACAGAACTAGTTTCTGCATTTCATGTTATTGACCTCAGAAGGGCTTCTATGATGTATCCGAAATTTTTCATCAGAGATGCGAACGGAGATGTTTTTGAGTTAGACACGATAGAATCATTTGATACTCACCGTGATTTTATTAAGTTTAAAGTAAAAAATAAAAAGTTTACCAAATGGTTTAATATAAATACTGATTATGAAATTAATGAAATGGTTTACTCGGTCGGTAATGCTTATGGTGAAGGTGTAGTTATCCGCAAAGGAGATCTGATCGGAACAATAGCAGAGGCTGAATCAAATAAGTTTAAATTGTTAAGAAGTTCTTCAGATGTCAATTCTGGAAACAGCGGCGGACCTCTTCTTGATAAAAATTGTAATGTTATAGGTATAAATTTAGCGCGTAAGGATAATATTACATATTCACTTCCAATCAAAGAAATGTCTAATGTTAAAAGTAAGACGGGGCTATTTCATTTACAGCTTAAGTTCGGGTTTTGTTTAATCCCTGATACCAGCAAAATGACAAATTTTGATTATGAAGTATCACTTCCAAAAAAATACAAAGACATAATTAAAGATTATAAGGCAAAATATAACTCATTTTATGAGAAGAAGATGGATGAATTTTTAAAAAGCAAATCGGATGAGATGTTTCCCGAAGGTGAATCTTCGATACTTCCGCTAAATAGTTTTTCTTCTTCAGTACTTCCTCAAATAATGTTTAAAGATAAAGATGATCTTAAATGGTATATTTCAAATTTGAAATATGAAAGCTCAAAACTTAAAAACAACGGAGCAGTTGAAACTTCAAGAGTTTTTAGCCGTTTATTGTTTGCAGATATCACAAAACCGGATAATATGAAATTAAAAGAATTTGCGAATAATCCGAAAGCTGAGATGAAACTTTTTCTTGAGGGAGTAAATATACCGAGAACTATTGGAAATGAAAAAGTCCGCATAACAGGGATGGGAGATCCGATTAAAGTAGAACAATATATTGATTCGTATAAAAGAAAATGGCGTATGTGTTTATGGCTGCTTGAATATTCTGATGATGTTATTATCAGTTATTCTACATTAACTCCTCAGGGTGTTTCAGTTATTATGCTCGAATGCGGTACTTCGGATTTAGAAGAAAGTAATTATGACTTGAGAAAAATACTCGATTTCGTTCATATTTCCTATTACGGCAAACTTAAAGAATGGAAAGAATTTATGGAATTGAAAAATCAGCTGCCGCAAATATTTTCTGATATCAATTTTTCGTTTGTTGAAAATAAAAGCTTTAATTTTACAACGAAAAAATATTCATTCAAGGCGGATTCTGATATTGTTAAAATTGAAGATGATACAAAGTTAGCCGTTAAATTCGGGTTTTACCATGAGGATAAAAAAGTCGTATGGGATATGAGGACACTTGTTCTTGCTGAAGATAATAAGCCGAACGTGATAGGTATTTTTAAAATGCTTAAACCTGATTCAAGACTTCCTGAAAGCTATCAGAAAGACTGGAAAACGGCTTTAGCTTTTGAACATCCATATGATCAGGAACCTTACAAAGAAGATGACACTACTAATATAATCGGAATAAATTCCAAGTATAAAGATATGAAAGATAAATCAAATAAATCTCTTAACTTTATTTATACTATGGTTATATCTAAACAAGGCAATGTCGATAATGCGAAAATGAAGGAACAGCTGGATAAAGTCAATACACAGCTAAACATCAAAGAATAACAATAAAAAGCCGGTTCATTGAACCGGCTTTTTAAATGGATATACGTATAGTGAGAGTGTTCCCTTTGACACATCTCTAACGACCATCTCGCGGAAAGTCGGAACGATCCCGACAAACGAGACGCTTCAATATGCGACTGCTCGACTCATTTTGTGACATCCTGTCACCGAGTCTCGTCATCATCATCGTGATGATAAAAGTCGCAAAAAAAGCGTCTCGTAAGTTTCCGCATCCATGCGAATTTAATTTTGGTATCAATAAATAATTTCTTTATCTCAGCAGGCATCGTGCCTGCTTCGATTGTAACTTTAATTATACTTCACGCTGTAAACTCCAAGGTGAACTTTGCGTTGTCCCGCTGGGAGCTAAAGCTCCTCTCGCGGGCTGTGTTTCCGCCTCCGTGCGGAAACTTAAAAAAACAATTGATTTTTTAAGTTAAATTATTTAAAATCAGGCTATAGCTGAGGTTTTATGAGCAAATCCCGCCGTGTTATTTTTACATTATTTATTTCAATTATATCGTTTCTGTTTTTTTATAGAAATACGGATTCATTTTATCTTAATCCGTTTAAGACAGAATTTTCTCAGGTTAATCCGTCCGCTGCTGTTGCGGATTCTTTCAATAATTTATATGTTATTGATAATTCACAGAGGCGTTTTTTTAAATGCTCTTCTAGCGGTGTTCTTGATTACGCCGTGCAGGGCGGACTGAAAGAACCGGATCATTTTTTTTATGCTGAAGATATCGCCGCAGACGATGAAGGCTTTGTATATATTCTAAACCGTGTTACCGATAACGGCGGTTTTTTCACCGAAAAAGAAGAGGTTCTGTGTTATGATCCTTCGGGTAAATTTCACAGTGTTCTTTTTTCAAAAACTCACACCGAAAAGAAGCAGATTTTAGTTCAGAAGGGTCAGCTCTCGCGGCTTGAATTTAACTCAGGTAAACTTTCGTGGTTTGACATTTCTGAAAAAGGGATTGATTACTATGTGTATGAACGGAACGGAAAACCTCATGTAGAAAAATCCTTTGATTATCCTCTGGCAGCAACATTTATTGCCGACATTTCATTGCGCGGTGATAATCTTTATTTTACAAATAAAAATGGGAAACTTTTAAAAGATTTTTCAACAACATTATATTCTTCAAAAAACAGCAAGGAGCTTTCAGTTCCCTGGTCAATATCGGCTGATGATGACGGAATTGTTTTTGTTTCTGATCTTGCAAAAGCCCGCGTTCTCAGAATAGACGGCAAGTCTGTTTCGGAAGTAATAAATTCATCTGTTTTAAGTGATAACAATATTGATCCGGA
>JAKJGA010000174.1 GCA_022704645.1 Spirochaetota bacterium | reverse complement strand
AATGAAAACTTTGTTACGGGGTTTTATAAAAATCAAAATGGAGATGAGCATTTTTATATAGGAATGCCTCCAAATGATAACAAAGGTCTTTCTTTTTTTGCAAGATATGACGCCAAAATTATCACAAACATTCTTAGAGCTTCATTCGGTTACTTTTATATAATTTCACCAACTGACGGAATCATTGCTTCTAATTTCGAGTTGGATGAAAAGAAACGAAGGGAGTTTAATTTTACTGATTTTGTAAGTTCTGATGCTATGAAACTAACAACGGATAGTATTTTTATAAATGATTCTGATGGATACAGAAGCATTATAAGAATGATGAAATGTTTTGTAGTTTACGAAGTACCTCGTAAAGGTTTTTTCTTTTTTAATCCCATATCTGTAACTGCGTTTATATTTGCTGTATTAATGATAGTTTACGTTTTTTTTCTAAGACATAAGTTTTATCGGCATATTGTTGTTTCTTCTTACAATTTCCTTGAAGCTTGTTCCCGTGCTTACCGCGGAGTTTCTATTAGAAATGATTCAAATAGTATATTTGAATATTCTTCATTGTTAACATTTTTTCAAAAGATTTCTTCAAAAATAAAAGAAAAGGAAGAAGCAATAGAAATATCACGTGAAGAAAATCATGAATTGTTTTTTTCTATGAATATCGCGGTAATTGAAGAATCTTTTGATTCATTATTTGAAAAAAATATGATGACGGAAATTTCCAATGAAGACTTCACCTCGTTACTGAATAAAATAACCGTAATCAGGGCTAATCAGAAGGCGCTTGATTTGTTTTCTTCAATTGGTTTTCCGGATTTTAAAAATTCTTACGATGCGTTCCGGCTATCGGAAGGGTTGAGCTTGTATCGGAAAATATGCGGGGCTGAAAATTCTTATGATAAAGTTATAGATTTCACCTGCGCAAACGGAATCAGAAAGAAAGCCGTCTTCCATATTTCAAGGCATAATATGAATGGAAATATGAGAAGATTTTTGATTTCGGCAATCGATATAACTGAAACCATACGTCAGGGTGAAGAAATTAAAAATAATCAGTTAATGTGGAATTATATTGCTGACTCAGTTGAAACTCCTCTTGTGGTTGTAAATTCTCTGGGCGAAATAATTAAACTTAATCAATGTGCTTTTTCATTATTTAAGATTTCTGAATTATCCGAATCGAAAAAATTTATTGATGATGTTTTTCAGATAACCAGTAAAGACGGCAAAAATATATCAAATAGAATACGTGCGGCCATGCTTTTGGGAAAACCTGTAAAGTATTCTGAAACATCTTATGTTAGTGTTAATAGTTCTAAGATACCTGTTTCGTTTTCTGTCATGCCCTACAAGGATATAATGGATAAAACTGCAGGTTCAATAGTCGTATTTTCTGATTTGTCCAATCAGGCAAAAATTAAATCTGATATCAGGCGTTATCAGAATGTTGAAATATTATATGATACGATGGGCGGAGTTATAAATGATTTTAATAATATTCTGGCTTCACTTTCTGTGAAAATTTCTATGGCAAAGATGATATCAGAGGATGGATCTTCTTTTTCGGAATCGCTTTCTGATTCGGAAATACTTGTAAATAAAGCCAAAGATATAATGATGAATGTGTTTAGGATGCTTAAACCGTTTGGTTCCGGAGTATCATGTGATATGGGTGCAGTGCTTCTGAAAACTTCTGCAATTTATGAAACGCGACCGCAAAAAATTATTATTGATAAACTTCCGGAATTATATGTAATGATGGATGAAGAAAGTACTGAAAAAATATTGTATGATGCAGCTTCTTTCGCTGTTGATCGATCATTTCAGGGGAAAGATATAACTGTTGATATAGAAAAAAGAGCTGGAGACATTAACAATTCAGCATATGTCGATGTTATTTTTTCAAAGATTGACTTAACTGATGAAGAATATGCTGCATTTTCCGAGATCGGAATTTTTATTGGAGAGAAATATTCTCAAATACGTAACTTGCGGGATTATGAAGATTCCGCAATAGGATATAATGTAAAAGTTAAAGCTGAACGGCTTTCTGATTCTTTTTCATTAAGAATATCTTTTCCTGCAAAAATCAATGAAGTTGAACTTGTTGAAATAGAAACCAGACAGGATCATACTGATAGAAAGGCCAAGATTCTCGTAATGGATGATGATGATATTTTGAGAAAAACTTTAAAAAGAATGCTCGAATATATGGGGCATTCTGTGGTAGCCGTGACAGAAGGCGGGGAAGCTGTTGAGCTTTACCGGCTTGCTCAGATTGACGGGAAACCGTTTGATCTCACCATTCTTGATCTTAACGTAAAGAAGGGAATGGGGGGAGAAGAAGCCGCAGTTGAAATAATAAAAACAAATTCATCCGCAAAAATAATAGCATCAAGCGGATATATTGATAAAAATGAATCTGATTTCGGCCGTGGAAATTTCTGCGCTTTTCTTTCAAAGCCGTTTATGTCGAAAAAGATTGCTGCTGTAATAAATAAAGTACTCACAGTATCCTGAAAGGCTTATTAAACTGCATTTCGGGATACTGCGCAATTGAATGCTGAGATATATTAAGGCAGAAAGTTTTTTATAACTTCGAGTTCTTTTTGGTTAAAAAGTCTGAATTTATAATCTTTTAATTCGTTTATGATATCCTTGCTGAAATAAATGATCTTGCGGCTGTATGGTTTCTTTTCATATTCATCGACCCATATTACTACAGAAGTTTTTTCAGAGTCCCAGTAAATCGCTCCTTTGTTGCGTTTAACGTTTTCACCAACAGGTTCACCGTATTTTTCTTTAACTTTGTTTCTGACTTCATCCAATGCAATGTATGGAAACTCGATTACGCAATAAAAAAGACGGGCGGGATTTCCGGCATTCGGCATATCCTTTACCTTTTCCGGATCAATGTAGAAAAATCCGTATTTATATGTAAGACCGTTTTCTTTGCTGATAATAATACGGTCTTCATCAGAATAGACAATTTTGCCCTTGATTTTGTCTTTTACTGTTTTATATTCTTCATTCCAGGCCGTTTCTGCATATCCAGAGGGAAGAGAATTGGCAGTTTTATCATTTTCTTTTTTATCCGGCTCCACAGCTGTCACAGGCGCTTCAGTTTTCGGGCCTTCAGCCGGTTTCGTTGGGGTTTCAGCTGCATTTTGAGCATTAGACCGTATAAAACATGATAAAAGCAGCGCAGCAGCTATGAATATTTTCTTCATTGGATACCTCGATAATAATATGCACTCATCTGATTGTCGGCAGAAAAGTGCGAAGCTGAAAGAAAAATTAAGCAGTCTTTCCGTCAAGTTTTATTGACAAATTGTCTTAATATGCTAAATTATAAAATATTGATAGAAGGAGATGCAAATGGGAAACGTTACTGAAATAAAGTCATCTGATTTTGAAAGCGTCGTATTGAAAGCGGAAGGAAAGGTTTTGGTGGATTTTTGGGCGCCATGGTGCGGACCTTGCCGTATGCAGGGACCTATTCTTGAAAAAGTAGCTCCTTCAGTAAAAGCGAAGATTGTAAAAGTCAACACTGATGAATCGCCGGATATTGCTGAAAAATATTCAATATCTTCTATTCCGACTTTGATAATTTTTGAAAAAGGACAGGTTTTGGAAAAACTGGTTGGTGTTCAGCCTGAGCCGGTTTTAATTCAGAAACTCTCATAATCGCAAATGGTTATAA
>JAKJGA010000173.1 GCA_022704645.1 Spirochaetota bacterium | reverse complement strand
CCTGCAGCAGAAAGTTCACCGCGCATTTCTTCGCGGTCACGAAGACCCTTCATCATTTCATTAAGCGACACAGCCATGTCTTCTATTTCATCCATTCCCTTTTCAGGAAATTCTGCGGTTAAGTCTCCTCCCGCTGCGATCTCAGCCTGAGAAATAATATTTTTAATCCGTCTTACAATAAACCCTGAGAACATAAAAGTAAGCATAACAGCCGCAAAAGCCAGGATACCTGCACCTATCAGCATGTTTCTTCCATTAGCTTTTATTTTAAGCATACCGTCAGTACCGTCAATGATAACGCTGTTGTATCCGGTAATACCGGCCGAGATTACATCCTGAACAATTCCCGGAGTCTCATTTTTATATCCGAAAAAACCGATCTTACTTACAAATGGTGTTGAATCGAGCTTCCACATATATTCTTCGGCTTCGCTTCTGCTGAAAGCGACAATTCCGTCTTCAATCATTTTGACTCTGTTTGAGCCGTCTGCAAATTCAGGAAGAGCAGTCTCTGACATTCCGCTGTATATCCATGCACGGAGTGCGTCAAAACGTTTAAGAGCAGAATACCTGAAAGCCGGGTCGCGCAGATAATCCCTGAATTCATCGGAACTTTTTGCGTGACGCAGCGTAACATAATCGTACAATGCACTGTCGCGGAATGTCTTTAATGCTTCATATGCCGTGACACCGGGCATGGTCGAATAATCTTTTTTAATTTTTACCAGCTCTGATTTCAGTTTTTCTTCAGCAGCTTTAAGATCTTCAGCTTTCTGAGCCAATGATTCCTTTTCAGCAACATCATCTCCTTCATCATCTGATGCAGCAGCAGATTGAGAAAGACTCTTTATTCTCTGCAATTCTTCTTCTATTCTTTTTATTTCAGCTTTGATTTCATTACTGCGCTGAGATAAAACTTCGGCATGAGGATTAAATTTGTCAAAAAGTGATCCCCTCTCTTTTACAAGCGATTTATATTTCGAATATAAAGTTACATAGGCGGAATCATTTCCCGGAGGAGTGTTAGTCAGTCTGAGTTCTTCCATGCGCTTTTTCATCTGAACCGTCAAAGGTTCAATCAGAGCGCATATTCTTATATCTTCTTTAAGAAGTTTTTTCCACGCGGAAAAATCAGAATCAAATTCTTTAAGTATAATTCCGCCTCGCGTAAACGTCGAAGGATTCCTATAAACACCCAAATATCTTACAAGATATGATTTTCCGTTAATCAGATATTCTGTATCAGGAACAACGCCTGATACGGGACGTGATGATGCCAGATTAAAAAATTCGATTCTGTCGGTTTTATATTTATCAGATAAAAGAAGATCAGCAAAACGGGCTCCTCCGTCAGGAAGATCCGGTCCGGTATCAAGAGTTACATCTCCAAACTTGTCGGAAGAAACGATACGTACGGCACCGCCGGACAAACCCAGCTCCTCAATACGCTTGAACTCTTCTTTATAATACGGCCTCAAGGAAGCACGGAGAATTCTCTCAGCATAAGCTTTGCGTTTTTGAGCGGATGCAGACCTCTTTTCCCACAAAGCAAGTTCATTTTTCAGTTTCGAGTATTTAACCAAGTCTTCCTTTGATAAAGAAGACGGATCAGCAAAAACATTTATTTTTTCACGAACAGATTCCGCACTAGTTTCGATCTCTCCGGCTTTTCTGGAGGCTGCCGCCGCTTTCGAAGCACGGTACTGAATAATCTTAAAAGCAGCCGCACTGACTTCTTCGCCGTTTTTTGATTTCAATCTGTCTTTAACGGATTCTTCAAGAAGCTCAATGTCACTATCTGAAAGATATCTGCTGTAATAAGTATCGTATGCAACAGGATGATAAGTATATCTCACCTTCATCCCGAAAAGTTTTCCGAGAGAACGGAAGCTGTTCATCGCTGATTCATCTTTTCTGTAATATACGGCCTTATATTTGCTGAGATCCTGTTTCTTTTCCTTTATCCTTATACGCATGTCTTCTATGAGAATGAGTTGTGAGGAAATATTTTCCATATCAGAAATAACTGAATTTATAATACGCAATGAATTTTCTGTTTCGCTATTGTATTCTTTTTCCATTAGCTTCTGCTGATAGATATAATTAAATGCAGTTGCGGCAAAAAGAATCACAGTGACGAATACTCCTGTCAAAACAGAGAGCTTTAAGCGGATTCCGGGCATCAGTCTTCTTAAAAAATGCTTCCTTCTTATTAAATTCTTAATCGGACTCAGTACTGACTTCATTTTTTTTCTCCCACTTAAGGATGAGGCGGTTGCCTCCATTTTCGTTTATCTCGTAGCGGACGTCCATGAATCTCAGATACACCCCGATTCCAAACCCGCCGTTTGCCCCGTCAACCGGTTCGTTCTGTGCAGCAGCATTTTCAAGGGGATTATACAAAGGAGCGGTATCAGAAAGTGTAAACTCAAAAGAAGAATCATATAAATGCATATCAAGAACTACTAATCCGTCAGATTTTTCTCCATACCCATGACGGATAATATTTGATAAAGCTTCATCGACAGAAAGAACTATATGCGAAGCATCCATTTCCGAAACATGCCCTTCTATAAATGATAAAATCTCCGCACGGGCTCTTGAAAGCTCCGAAAGAGAACTCGCAAGCGTTATAGAACGGAATGAATCAGAACTCATTGCAGATCTTTTACCGCAGCTGCGGTTTCAATATACAACTGAACCTTTTTAGTAAAATACATCACCTTAAATGTATCTGTAATCATTTTATTCGCTTCAGATACAGCAATTACTCCGCCCTTGGCTTTTACAGCATTTAGGATAGCGTTTAAAACCCCTATTCCGGCGGATGAAATATAAGTGCATTTCGCAAAATTAAAAACAATTTTAGTATTTCCTTCAGTTATTTTCTTTTCAGCGGTTTCTTTAAGAACGGGAGCTGTATGCGCATCAATCTCTCCTTCAAGAACAAGAATCAAAACATTACCGCTTTTACTTTCGGTGATTTTCAGAATTGCTTCCGCCATTGTTCCTCCCTATTTGAGTTCATCCCAAAGATTTTTTTCTGTAATCATTTTATAAAGAATTCTCTCGAGTCTGTCGATATCATAAAAATGTTTTGCAGATGCGTTTCCTTCAAAAATATATCCGTACTTGCGGATAAACTGCACGGAAGATGATATATCTCCGTCAAGAATGCTTTTAGTAATACGGAAATAAAGATCAACCGCCATCTGATTTTTAAGTTCTTCCTCGAAACCATCTTCGCGTTTGTTCATCGCCGTAATTAGTTTCCGGACATCATCCGAAGCATAATCCTCGCCGTCAGAAAATCGAATTATATATGAAGCGAGAAGCTTTCTGCATTTAGAAATATTTCTGTAACTGCTGGCTATAAGTATATTATCGTATAGACGTTTAATTTCTCCGTCAAGCCTGATCTTTTCGCTCGATGCATCAAGCTTTACCGGATCAAAAGCAGATTTGAGAACATCTTTTCCAATACCGCTGATAGCGTCAGAAAAAATCTTTTCGCTTTTTTCTCCGATTTTTTTTTGAAATTCATTTAGAGGCTGATTTATTATTGAAACAAAATCCAATGCTTCGGGACTGCCTGAAACCCTGGTATGAAGCTGCATTTTTTCAAGAAAGAAAATTGACGAATCGCCGAGAGCACTTAGAGATTCATCTGCGGCATGCATAATAAGTCTTTTACAACGCGGACCGATAGTGTT
>JAKJGA010000025.1 GCA_022704645.1 Spirochaetota bacterium | reverse complement strand
AGCTCTTGTAATGCCGACTGTCACGGAAACATTCATATCATAGCCTTTATAGGCGAAAGAATTTTCGCTGATCACCGAAATAATTCTGCCGGCAAGAGCTGAAAGTTTTTCATCTTCGATTGAATCCTTTAAAAGAAGAGCATACTCATCCGCCTGAAGTTTATACAACTGCATCTTAAACCCGGAAAAAGCATCTGCACAAATTCGTTCAAGACGCCTTCCCATCTCTAAAATTATAAAATCTCCAACTTCAAATCCGTATAAATCATTATATTCCTTAAAAGAATCAATGTTAATGATAAATACTGCCGGATTTTTGCATAATTCTACATCAAGAAAAAGTTTTGTCCGGTTCGGAAGTCCGGTAAGTCTCTCGGTATAAATTCTCTCTAGTAACATTTTTTTTTCGCGTTCTTCAACATAAACCATCACAGCAAGAAAAGGAACAATCAACAGAAGAAAAAAGCCGTGCATTTTCAGACTTCGCCAGAGTTCCGCTTTCATTTGCAAGCGCAATGAGCAGTCATCGAAACCTGACGCCACAAGTGCAGTACGTTTTTCATCAATATAGTCGTAGACGATTGTATAAGTGCACTTGTCGCTGTTTTTTAAATTCAACTGTCCGGAATATAAATATGAATCAAAAAGACGGTGCTTAAGCTGCTCCTTCAGCTCCATGCTGGAAGAAAGAAGCCCTGCCCTGTCTTTGTAAAACTCAAAGTCGTTAACTGAGTCAATTATAACAAGCAAATCTGCATCGCTTCTCTTTACGATTCTATCTGAATAAAACGAATATATTCCGCTTTTTAAAAAATCAGGATTCGCAAGAATTCCGCTCTTGCATTCACTGACCGTCAAATATGCGCTTTCAATCAATCTATTCTCATGAAGCTTTTTATTGGAAAAATAATCGCTGAGAGTATAAAATGAAAGACCGGCAAGATAGATTACAACAGCCGCTGAAAACAGAAATCTTTTTCGGGCGATAAAACTTTTCATCAATATACAATATTCCGGAAAACATAGGATCTTTAATTTATGCTAAAAAAGGTTGAAACCAAGTCAAGAAATATACCTTTTAAGTAAAATTTTGTTTGAAGAAAATAGCAACTTTATAATCATTACACCTTAACGTGGAGTATATATGCAGATTAGAAATGCTTTCGATAAATTTGCTGTTTCTTTCGAAGTTTTCCCCCCGAAAACCGAAACAGGAATTGACAATCTTTTTTATGAACTCTCATTACTGAAAAAGTTCAATCCGGCATATGTTTCAGTTACCTATGGAGCAGGCGGATCAACCAGAGAAAAAACCATCGACCTTTCAATGAAAATTAAAGAATCACTTTCCATAGAACCTTTGATGCATTTTACCTGTGTCGGCAATTCTAAAAGCGAAGTTGCCGAGCATCTTGAAAAAGTAAAAACGCTAGGACTGACAAATATTCTAGCACTAAGGGGAGATCCTCCTGCAGGTTCTGCAGATTTTATACCTGCCGCAGACGGATTTGCTTATGCGAGCGAATTGATTAAATTCATCAAATCAAAAAACGGTTTCAGTATTGCAGCAGCAGGATATCCGGAAAAACACCCTGATGCACCGTCAATAGAAGAAGACATCCGGCATCTCAAAGAAAAAACAGATGCCGGTGCGGAAATTATCATCACACAGCTTTTTCTTGAGAACGACAAGTTTCTCCGTTTCAGAGATCTCTGCGTCAAAGAAAAGATTTCGGTGAAAATTATTCCGGGAATTATGCCTGTTGTAACTCTTCCTCAAATTGAGCGCATGGTGAATCTTTCAGGCGTAATTCTTCCCCGCAAAATGGACGCCGACATTAAAAATGCTGACGGAGATGCTGAAAAGATTTTTCAAATCGGTGTCGATTACGCATCAACGCAGGTTGAAAATCTGATGAAAGAAGGCGTGCCGGGGTTTCATTTCTACCCTCTCAACAAAGCGCGCGCTATAAGCGAAGTTATAGAAAATTCAGGAATTTTAAAATGAAGCCGGCAGTTCTTATTCTCTGCTGTCTGATGTTATCAACCGGGATTTCGGCTGACAAAATTGACCCCGAACCGATTATAGTCCAGCTCTCTGAAGCCGGGTACGTCTGCAGACTGGATGAAGCCAGAATCTCCGTTCAAAAAAAAGGAAATCTTAACTTTGAAATTTATGCAGAAGATAAAGGACTTATTCTCCGCGCTCATTTTCCGCTTTCGGAAAAAATCAAAACAGAGGAAGCCAAGTTTTATAAGCTTATTAATAAAATAAATTCCGAATGTAAATGCGCGAAGTATTATTCAAAAAACGGCAAACTGTTTGTAGAAGCATTTTATCCCCTCCCATACGTAAAAAAGACCTTTTTCTTTTTTATGTCAGCATGGGAAGAAGATTTCGCAGTCATGATGAAAAACAATTCATCAGCTCTTGCCGAATTCGCGAAATAAACAGTTTGTCTTTCAATTAGAAAGAATTAAGGAAACTACCATCGCCGCACTTTTATGAAGATCGCTTTTCATTATAAATTCATCAGTCGTATGAACTTTTGACATGCCGACAGACAGATTTAACGCCTTGATCTTCCTTTCATTAAGGATATTGGTGTCGCTTCCGCCGCCGCTTTTTTTGTAAGAAGGTTTTATTTTACATAACGCTGCGGCGCGCTCGAAATGAGAAATTATACTATCATTTTGGGATATTGAATATCCTGAATACTCACGGTCTGTTGAAATTACGGCTTTAATTTTACGTTTTGAACTAACAGATTTTATTACTGAAACTATTTTAGCTGTAAGGGCATCAAGTTTTTTCTTATCAAGTGAACGGCACTCAAGTTCAAAAGTTAAATTTTCAGTCACAATATTATTCGCTGTTCCGCCATTAATCTTTCCGACATTCGTAGTCGTTTCAGAGTCAATACGCCCTTGAGGAAGTGAATTTATAATTTCTGCCGCGGCATATATCGCGCTTATTCCTTTTTCCGGCTCCATTCCCGCATGAGCAGCCTTTCCCTTCAGGGATATCTGCATCACAATCTGATACGGCGCAGCTACGGTTGCACTTCCGACTGTGCCGTCACTGTCAAAAACAAATGCTTTTTTCGCCCGAGTATTCTTGATGTCGAATCCTTTCATTCCGCAAAGTCCGACCTCTTCCGCGCAGGTAAACAGAAAATCAACGTCTCCGTGCTTTTCACCGCTTTTATATATAACATCGATCGCTTCAAGAAAAGCAGCAACAGCCGCCTTATCGTCCCCGCCGAGAATGCTCTTTCCGTCAGTAAAGAAGCGTTTTGAATCTTCCATTACTTTTATCGAATCACATGGTGTTACCGTATCAGTATGCGCCGCAAACAAAAGAGGATCTTTGCCGGAAATACCTTTTAACGAAATCATTACATTAAATGATTTGCCGCATTGGAATTTTTTAAACGTAAGTTTCCTTTTTTTGGCATAATTCTCAATATAAGAAATCACCTTTCCCTCTTCCCATGACGGTGAAGAAATAGAGGCAAGTTCTTTAAAATATTTTTCAACACGTTCTTTTTTGATTTCCGGCATAATTTCTCCAGGCAGAATATATTATTCTGCCGATTTCTTTTTTCTTTCCTGGATAAAAAACACAATCATCAAAAGTACCGCACCGACCACGATGCATGAATCCGCAACATTAAATGCCGGCCATCTGGTGTTTTCAAATCCGACGTAAACGAAATCAACAACTCCCTTTTTTCCGAGAAGTCTGTCAGAAATATTTCCGCATGCTCCCCCGAAAATAAGACCCATAGCAACTACAAAAATCTTCGTTTTGTTCTTTTCAAAATAATAAAAAACTACAAGCGCGGCAAGCACGATAAAAGATACAATCAGAAAGAAATTTTTGTATCCCTGAAGAATGCCGAAAACTCCGCCTTCATTGTAGATTCTTGTAAACTGGACAAAAGAACCGATTACATCGATTCTTTCTCCCATCATTATGTGTTTTTCAACGAGTATTTTCGTAAAAACATCCACGACTAGAGCAGTGAACGCAATAACGCCCACAAGAATATGTTTTTTCATCATCACTTTCATTTAGTCATCTCCTTGACCGCTGATGCACAGCGTTTACATAATTCAGGATGCTCGGGATCATCACCGAGTTTTTCGAAATAATTCCAGCAGCGGACGCATTTTTTACCGTCGGCTTTTCCGGCTTTGATAAAACAGAAATCATATTTTTCGAGACCTTCACTTTTCTCTGCGACATCGACTCTGCAAACCTGAAAGAATCTGGTAACGTCTTCGATCTTTTCTTTCATCATCGAAGAAAGAGCAGCATCTTCAACATAAATTTCAACTTTTGCTTCAATGGATTTTCCGATCAGATTCTTCTTTCTCTGGTCTTCAAGAGCCTTCATCAGATCTTTTTTTACATTAACAAGTTTATTGATGCGCTCTTCCACTTCAGAATTATTATAAACGGAATTCAGCTCATAATACTTTTCAGAATGAATAGTCCCTTTATTATCTCCGAACTGCCATATCTCTTCCGCTGTAAATGCGAGAATAGGAGCCGAAAGCCTGAGAAGAGTATTGAATATCTCATAGATTACTGTCTGCTCAGCTCTGCGCTTAGGAGAATTTTTAGATTCGGTATAAAGAATATCTTTCGAGTTATCAAAATAAACCGAAGAAAGATCAACTGCACAGAAATTCAAAAGCTTTCTGTAAACTAAATGAAACTCGAATTTTTCATAAGAATCAATGCATTCTTTGTTGAGTTTATAAAGATTATTGAGAATCCATTTTGAAATTTCCGAAAGATCCTTATAATCCGCCTTATGTTTTGAAGGATCAAAATCCGAAATATTTCCGATCAGAAACTTGAAGGTATTTCTGATTTTTCTGTACGAATCGGCAATCTGCTTCATCATATCGAAACCGATTCTAAGATCGTTTCTATAATCTTCGGAAGCCACCCATAGACGCAGAACATCCGCTCCGTACTGGCTGATAATCTTTTCAGGCGGAACAACATTGCCGATCGATTTACTCATCGCCTTGCCGTTCTCATCGAGAACAAAACCATGAGTCAGAACAGTCTTAAAAGGAGCCTTTCCTTTGAGTGCTACCGCAGGCCACAGTGAAGACTGAAACCATCCGCGGTGCTGATCGCTTCCTTCAAGATAAAGATCTGCCGGCCATGAAAGTTTTTCCCTTTTATCAAGTACGGCAAAATGCGATACACCGGAATCAAACCATACATCAAGAATATCATATTCTTTTTCAAAAGTATCGTTTCCGCAAGAGCATTTAAGCCCTTCAGGAATAAGATTCTTCACGTCTTCCGTATACCAGATATCAATACCTTTCTTTTCTGCAAGTTCGGCAAAATGAAAAATAGATTCGGCAGTGGTTGAATTCTTTCCGCACTTAGCACACTTGACAGAAGGAATCGGAACTCCCCATGAACGCTGGCGCGAAAGACACCAGTCAGGACGCGTTTCAACCATTCCTCTGAACCGCGACTCTCCCCATTTGGGAATCCATTTTGTTTCATCAACGGAAGCTATTCCTTTCTTTCTGAGATCATTTGCATCTATTCCGAGAAACCACTGTTCTGTTGCTCTAAAAATAAGAGGCTTCTTGCATCTCCAGCAATGCGGATATGAATGTTCTATTTTCGCGGAGGAAATCAGCGAACCGTCGTTTCTGAGCTTTTCAACTATTTTATCATTAGCGGCAAAAACCTTTTCGCCCTGCATTTCTGAATAATCATTTGTATATCGGCCCTGATGATCGACAGGACAGAAAACATCCAGTCCGAACTGAAGACCGACGATATAGTCTTCCATACCATGACCCGGTGCGGTATGAACAATACCTGTTCCGGCTTCAAGTGTTACGTGGCTTCCGAAAATCACTTTCGATTCGCGTTTTATGAAAGGATGATTGACCTTCAAGGCGGCGACGGTTTCTTTATCTGCTTTTACGGATTTTTCCCTTTTCAAACTGTTATCAGCTTCAAATTTTTCAACAAGGCCGTCGGCAAGAAGATACCACTCGTTTCCGAATTTATAGAAGGAATAGTCAAAATCAGGATGCAGACATACGGCAAGATTCGCAGGAAGAGTCCATGGAGTAGTTGTCCATATAATGGCAAATGCCGTGGAATCAACTCCTTCAAGATTGAGAGAAGATTTCTCTATCGGAAATTTCACATAAACAGACTCTGAAGTATGATTTCCATATTCAACTTCTGCTTCAGCAAGAGCCGTTTCGCATGAAGGGCACCAGTAAATCGGTTTCTTTCCTTTATAGATATATCCCTGCTGAAAAAGTTCACCGAACTTACGCGCGATAGTCGCTTCATAATCATTCGACATTGTAAGATAAGGATTCTCGTAATCGGCAAAAACACCCAATCGTTTGAATTCTTCACGCTGGATATCAATAAACTCTTTCGCGTACTCGCGGCACTTCGTACGGATTTCGGCCTTGCTCATAGAACGGGCTTTTTCGCCGAGCTGTTTGCCGACCTGAAGTTCAATAGGCAGACCGTGACAATCCCACCCGGGAACGTAAGGAGAACGGAAACCCGACATAGTCTTATGCTTTATAATAATATCTTTGAGAATTTTATTAAGCGCGTGGCCGATATGGATGTGTCCATTGGCATATGGAGGCCCGTCATGAAGAATGTATGACGGCGAATCTTTTCTTTCGTCCTGAATCTTATTGTAAGTGTCTTCTTCATTCCATCTTTTTAATATTCCCGGCTCCCGGTTGGGAAGATCCGCTTTCATAGGAAAATCTGTTTCAGGCAGATTAACGGTTTTTGAATAATCCATAGCAGGCCCCTTCTCGATACAAAATAACTCAGCATAAGACTTTTTTTAAGAGGGCATTTGTCAATATATTTTTGGAAAGACGAGATTTCAATCTGTATGAATTTTATTTGCTATCGTAAGGATTAACAGATAGAATTAAAAGCTTTCCGAAATTATTGGAGCGGTTATGCGGATTGAAAAATTACTGAAAGAAGTATCAGCTATCGAAACAAATCCTTTCACTATAACTCCCTTAAAAGCGGCAATTCTTATTCTCGCAACAGCTCTATATTTTGTTTCATCATTTGCAAAGTCATTATCTCCGCCTTATATTGCCGGCTTATTAGCTCAAGGCGAAGTACTTATATCTGTTTATATAACAGTAAAAGTTCAGAGAATAGGATATTACGTATCCTTATGTTTCAATCTTTTATCTTTCTTCGCCGCACTCAATGCCGTATTTCTTTCAAACATTCACGAAACAATTCCCGGGATAGCGGTTCCTTTATCAACAATAATCATCACATCATTGATTGCCTATAAAGCCAAGTTAATGAACCGCGCACATTTCCGTTTAATGAAACAGCATAAAGAATTAGTAACCGCTAAATCAGAAGCAGAGAAAGCAAACCGCGTAAAAAGCGACTTTCTTTCATCAATGAGCCACGAGATACGCACCCCGCTTAACAATATTCTCGGATACATCGAACTTATTTCTCTCGGCGATCTTGACGAAACCCAGAAAGAATATCTAACAATAATTGAAACAAGCTCTAAAAATCTTGTGCGTATAATAAACGATATACTCGTTTTTTCCAAAATAGAGCATAAAAAGTTCAGAATAATCTCTGAACCCTTCGATCCGGTTGAAGCAATCAATCATACAATCAGACTTTTCGAACTGACTACTCTTAGAAAAAATATTCTTCTCGATTTCAAACACAATGATGTTCCTCATTGCATCGGTGATTCACTTAGACTTCATCAGGTAATATTGAATCTCATCGCAAATTCCGTAAAATTCACTCCAACCGGCGGATATATTAAAGTAGAACTAACAGCTGAAATTGAAAACTCATCAACAATTCTGAATATATCGGTGAGTGATACAGGAATGGGGATTCCTCTGGAAAAACAAAAAAATATTTTCGATCCGTTTGAACAAGTCGATCCTTCAGTTCCGCTGAATTTCGGAGGAACCGGACTCGGACTCGCCGTCAGCTGGAACATTGTAAATCTGATGGGAGGAAATCTTTCAGTAGATAGCGAATTAGGGAAAGGAAGCCGATTCTTTTTTTCACTTAAACTTCCGGTCGCGCCGAAGGAGGAATTTATGGCTGAGACTCAAATCCGGAGTTTCTCTGAAACAATAAGTCCAATACACGCTCTGATTGCCGAAGACACAACTGAATCCCGCGAGCTTTTGATAAAAATGCTCAGTGTACTCGGAATTACATGTGACGCCGCCTCAAACGGAAAAGAAGCTTACGAGCTATTCAAGAAGAAACACTATGACACAGTTATACTAGACGGATATATGCCCGAAATGGACGGAATGACCGCAGCTCAAAAAATCCGCGATCATGAAAAAGAAAATTCAAAAAAAAGAACTCCCATAATAGCTCTAAGCGCCCGAGCTCTTTCTTCCGAACGGGATGAATTTATTAAAGCCGGAGCGGATCATTTTATTGTTAAACCAGTTTCCTTTGAAACATTGTCCGATGGACTTTCGCGTTTTGTCCGGCATGATCTCAATTCAAAAATAATAAAACCTGAGAATGGAGCTTTTTTCGCAAAACTCTCTGCATTCCTCGGTATACCCGAAACGAGCGTCACCTCTGTTTTTGATGCTTTTAAAAATTCTACATTGCCGCAATATATCAATGAAATAAAAAATGCCCTGAATCCGCTTGAAAGAGATAAGCTTATGCGAGCGGCGCATAAACTAAAAGGTGCTTCTTCTTCTCTTCTTCTTGAAAATCTGGCATCGATATGCTCTTTGCTCGAAGAATCTTCAAAATCCGGAAATCCGGAAGAAATCAGAACTCACGCAGAAAAATTATTTATCGAATCGGAGAATGTTTCTAAACAAAGTTTTACAAATTAACCAAGGCAAATTATTTGACTTTTATATCAAATTGAACGATCATATCTAATGAACAAAACAGCAGCTTGCTTAATCCGCCCAACTCATGCTTTTATTCGGGAGGAATAATGAAGATTTTAATCGTAGATGACGATTTTGTCTGCCGCAATCTTCTTCTTGCTATGGTGAAAGATTACGGCGAGTGCGATGTAGCAATTAATGGAAAAGAAGCGATTTCTGCAGTCAAAAATTCAATCGAAAACAAAACACCTTACAACCTCATCTTCCTGGACATCATGCTCGAAGAGATTGACGGTCATGAAGTTTTAAAACGAATTCGCGATATCGAAAGCAATTTTAATATAGGCGGTCTAGACGGCGCAAAAATCATCATGACTACAATTCTCGACGACTTTGCCAGCATTAAGACAGCTTTCGCCGGTCAGTGTGAAGGATATATTGTAAAACCTATAACCAAAGATAAAGTAGATAAACAGCTTAAGGATCTTAAGCTTATCAGGTAACATTTTTCTTTACAAAAATCAGGATTTATTTTTTTTTCATAGCATGAAGAAATCATCCGGAACAGCTCTTGGCTCAAGAGGATTTGACGACAGCAGCCTTATAGAAGAATATCATAAGCTTAACTTTACCATTCTCAAGGAGAAACTTGAATCCCCTTTGCCTACAGAAAGAACAGCTGCGGCAAGAGTTCTCTCAAATCATAAAACTGATGAATGCGCCCAGATGCTTGCAGAAGCTCTTATCAAAGAAACAAAACTTTATTCAAAAATAGCAATCAGTGAAAGTCTCGGAACTCTTGGAATTATATCATTAAAATATCTTTTGCCTCTTCTCGGCAAAATCGGAACAAATCAGCATAAAACCATACCTGAAGAAAAATTCCGCAAAAAATCATTTCCTCTTCCGCGGGATATTGTTTCTCGAACGATCACAAAAATCGGAGAAGAAGCTCTTGCTCCGCTTGAAGAGTTTATCATGAGCGAAGACGATTCCACAGTATCCGAAGCCTTAGATGCTTACGGATTTATTCATTTCTATGGAAACAACAAACGGGACTCTTCCTTTTTAATAAAAATCTACGGCAGAACACAGAACCTAATGATTAAGTGGAAAATCATAAGGGCACTGGAATCATTCGCTGACAACGAGACTGTTAATCTTCTCGAAAAGGTGCTAAAAGACAAAACATGCACAATTCTTCACAAAGAAGCAGAAAGATCTTTGACCCAGATAAAGAGAATTAAAGAAAAAAATATTTAACTAAATCCATGTTTCAGCCGACATAATCTGAAAGGGGATTTTATGTTAAAAAAACCATTTTTGTTTCTTTTAATTGCCGCTTTTCCCGTATTATCTTTTTCCGCTGATTTTCACTGGAACCTGAACAAAGACGACCGCCTGGAACTTGTTAAAACTGCTAAAATAAATTTTCTGATAAACAACACCCTTCAGCGCATTTACGAAGAACGCAATATAATTGACCTGACATGTTATGACAAAAAAGAAGACGGATCTTTTGTAAAAGGAGGTTTCTCAGTTTTTACAAGAGAACATGATGAGAAAGTTTTCAGACTTACAGATAAAAAACTGTCTGATTTTGAAATTCACAAAAACGGAAAATATTCGGTTCCTGATAAATATCTGATGCCTAATTTACGACATATTCCGATGTTTCCCGACAAAGAAATAGCCGAAGGTGATGAATGGACTGCGCCGGTCGAACTTTATCTCGACAATTTTTCCGTGGAGCTTGGTCTTCTTCTTTCTGCAAAATACCGGCTCAAAGGATTTGCAGACATGGATGGAGTCAAGACGGCGATAATAGAATATACCTTTGTGATAAACAAGGATCTTACAGAAAAAAAGATTAAACATCCCGATATTCCGAACAAGATTGTCGGAGAAAACACCGGAATCATTTACTGGGACACCGCAAAAAATCAGGTAATCGGAATGAATGATAAGTACCGGATTATTTTTGCCTTTTTAAACAGAGGTTCCGTAACTACCTATGAATTCAGAATGAACATTGACACTGAATCGAAAGTCTATCGTCCGGTAGCCGAAAATGACAAAGACAAAGACAAGGAAGAAATAAAAAAAGAACTGCCGGAAGACAGCGGAATAACCGTTGAGAGCAATGACACCGGAATAGTTCTCAGAATGGGAGAAGTTCTTTTTGACTTCGATTCAGCAAAGCTGAAACCTGAAACCCAGGAAACACTGAAAAAGGTAATAGATATTATCAAAAAAAAATATCCCGACCGTGAAATTATCGTTGAAGGTCACACCGACAGCACAGGTACACGCGGCTACAACATGAAGCTATCAGAAAACCGCGCGAATAATGTAGCCGAATTTTTAAAAGGCGGAGTCGGTCATGATAAACTTTCTTACAAAGGATACGGACCTGACCGGCCGATTAACGGAAATAGAACAGAAACGGAACGCAGACAAAACAGAAGAGTAGATATCACAATAAAGCTTAAGTAATTAAGCTTTATATGTGATGCGTCCTGAAAGAATCGTACATTCCACCGAACCGAAAAGTTCTGCTCCCATAAAAGGAGTATTTTTGCAATTTGAAGCTACAAAATCATCGTTTATAATTACTTTCTTTTCCGGATCTATAATTACGATGTCAGCGTCATAACCGGGTTTTATTTCGCCTTTTTTGATTTTTATAATCTTCGCAGGATTGCACGTTACTTTCGCAAATACTTCATTATAAGAAAGACCATTCTCCTTAACGAGTTTCGTTATCATCAAAGGAACTGCAGTCTCAAGACCGATTATTCCATTCGGAGCAAATTCGATTTCCTGACGCTTCTCATTCATCAGATGAGGCGCGTGATCAGTCGCAATCGCGTCAATAGTTCCGTCTTTGAGACCTTCAATAATCTTAATACGGTCATCCTCGGTTCTTAGCGGCGGATTCATTTTAGCGAGTGCAAGCTTCTCTCTCACAACTTCATCAGTCAGCGAAAAATAATGCGGCGCCGTCTCGCATGTAACCTTTACACCACGCTTCTTTGCGTTTCTGATTATTTCAACAGATCCGCCCGATGATATATGCTGAACATGAAGTCTTCCTTTCGATAACCCTGCAATGATAACATCACGCGCAATCATAACTTCTTCTGCGGCATTCGGAATTCCGCGCAGACCAAGCGATGCCGAAACCTTTCCCTCATTGATCACGCCCGAATCAACAAGAAGATGATCTTCTTCGTGTGCCATAATAGGAACATCAAACATACGGGAATACTCAAGAGCTCTGCGCATAAGAATGGAACTGCTTACAGGCTTTCCGTCATCGGTAAATGCGACTGCACCGGCAGTATGCAATTCACCCATCTCGCTGATTTCCTCTCCCTTCATTCCTTTCGAAACGGCAGCAGCGGGAAAAATATTCAAAAGACCGGATTTCTCGGCTTCATGCTTGATAAATTTTACAAGAGCCTGATTGTCAATCGGAGGATTGGTATTCGGCATTGTAACAACAGATGTATATCCTGACTTCGCCGCTATCCGGCATCCGCCCGCGATAGTTTCCTGATCTTCGCGTCCAGGTTCACGGAAATGTACATGCAGATCAATCAATCCCGGAAGAACGAGTTTTCCTGCCGCATCAATTGTTTCATCAGCAGTTTCCGCTTCACCGATGGATTTTATTATTCCATCCTCGATATTAACGCAGGCTGTTTTATCAAGCCCGCTTGCAGGATCAAGTACACGTCCGTTTTTAATGCATAGTTTCATTTTTCTTTATTTATGTCCTCAAGAGTTTTTCCGCAGAGAAGAGAAAAGACAGCCATTCTCACGGCAATCCCGTTGGTAACCTGTTCTTCAATTATTGCATTTTCACAGTCTGCCACAAAATCATCAATCTCGATTCCCCTGTTTATCGGTCCGGGATGCATAACTATAACATCCTTTCTGCATTTTTTGAGTCTGTCTTTAGTAAGTGAAAAATATTTATTATACTCTCTTATCGAAGGAAAAAGGGAACCTTTCTGCCTTTCGAGCTGAATTCTCAGCATATTCACGACATCAAGCTTTGGAAGAATCGAATCCAAATCAAAAGTCATCTCGATTCCGTACAGTGAAAAATCATCAGGAAGAAGAGTCGGAGGTCCGCAGAGCACAACTTCCGAACCCATTTTTGTAAAAAGTTCAATTCCGGATCTCGCGACACGCGAATGCTTGATATCTCCGACTATCGCAACTTTCAGACCTTTCAGAGAACCGGTTCTTTCATAAACGGAAAATCCGTCAAGAAGAGCCTGTGTCGGATGTGCATGATTGCCGTCACCGCCGTTTATAACATGAGCTTCGCAGTTGCGCGAAAGAAAATCCGGAGCAAGAGAAACAGGATGGCGCATAATGATGAAACCGGTTTTCATCGCTTCAAGAGTCTTGACCGTATCAATCAGCGATTCGCCCTTTACAAGGCTTGAAGTCGACGGCGCAACGCTGATAACATCGGCTGATAGTCTTTTGGCTGCAATTTCGAAACTCAGCCTTGTTCTGGTTGAAGGCTCGATAAAAAGCATGCAGACAGTACGTCCGGAGAGAAATGAAAACTTTTTATTAGTCTCCGTGAATACTTTTTTAAAAATCTTTGCCGCTTCAAAAATATAAATAATTTCGTCATGTGAAAGCGATGAAATATCAAGAAGATCTTTTCGTTTGAGAGTCATACTTTCAAATAACACGAGTGCGTTTTTTGTCAATTATTATGTACTGCTCAAACACGAAATTATATTCAAAAAACTATCTTTCTGTTATAATAACCGTATGAAGCTTCGTAAGCTCATCTATGCTGTATCCCAAGCCTTCCCTGCCAAGTCCCGACTTTTTGTTTCCGCCGAAAGGAAAATGCCCCACGCCATGAGCCGGTGCTGAATTTACAGTTACGGAACCGTCCTGAAGCTGTTTTGCGATTCTGAGCGCTAGATTAATGTTCTCTGTAAAAATACAGCTGTCAAGACCGTACTCCGATGAGTTTGAAAGAGCCACGGCTTCTTCATGATCCGCTACCGTCATTATGGGTATTACCGGTCCGAAAATTTCTTCTTTGGCGATTCTCATGGAAGGATTTACATTATCAATAACAGTCGGTTCCATGACAAGTCCCGATGATTTTCCGCCCAATAAAATTCTACCGCCGCTTGATACGGCATCATCAACAAGTTCTTCTACATTTATAAGAGCTTTTTTATTGATAAGAGGTCCAACCTGAGTCTTGTCGCAGAGCGGATCTCCTGACGGATATTTTTCAGCCTCAGCAAGAATTTCTTCAACAAGCTTTTCTTTAATCTCTTTCACGGCAATAACACGGCTCACCGCATCGCATCTTTGTCCGGAGTTTCTGAATGACCCGCGCACAATCTGAGCCGCCGCATTTTTTAAGTCGGCGTCTTTCAGAACTATCGCGGCGGCTTTTCCGCCAAGCTCAAGATGCAGTTTTTTTATGCCGGCAATTTTTGCGATATGCTCACCGACGGCAGTCGAACCGGTAAATGAAATCGCAGAAACATCCTCGCTTGAAACAAGAACATCGCCTACGTCCTTTCCGCTTCCGGTAACAATATTCAGAGCCCCGGCAGGAAGACCTGCAAGTTCAAGTATCCGCGCAAAATATATCAGAGCAAGAGGCGTATCGCTTGCCGGCTTTGCAACAACTGTATTTCCGGCAAGTAGTGCCGGAATTATTTTTGCGGCGGCAATATACAAGGGATAGTTAAAAGAAGATATAGTTGCGATTACACCAAGAGGTTTGCGCAAAACGATGGCAAATTTATTGGCAGTATCTTCAATCCATTCTCCAGGAAGATATTCGCCATAAAGCGCCCGCACTTCCTGAGGAGCGAGGCGCAGACGTTCAACAGTTGCCTTGACTTCCCCCCTTGAAACAGACAGGGGTTTTCCGGATTCCATGGTAATTACAGAAGCAATTTCTTCTAAATTCTCGCTCATTATCTGAGCTGTTTTTTCAATAATCTCAAGGCGTTCAACGGGCTTGAATTTCGCAAATTCCGAATGATTTTTCGCAGAATTAACAGCGGAGGTCACGTCTTCAGCACTGCATGCCGGCACACTTGCAAAAACTTTCCAGGTATACGGATTATATACATCAATCTTTCCGCCTGAAACTGTGCAGTTCCAGCATCCGTTAATTAGAATTTTATAATGCCTTATTCCGTCTTCTTCCGAAAAAAGATTTCTGAACATAAGTCCCCCTTCTTCTTTAATTTAGACTATAGCATTTAGCGGAATTAATTCAAATTAATAACTTATCATCTTCTATTATTAATTTAGCTGATTTTAAAAACATTATATTACTGCCGAATATCACATTATAAAAAAGTTAATTTATTACAAAAAATTACTAATGGTTTCGGCAAATCGTCCGACATATTAAGTGTAGAATCAAACTCCTTTGTGTTCCTTTTTATGGAGGAACGCTTTTCCACACGGGATACGCCCATATCCCGTCTTTTTTTTCTCCTCACATCAATTAAAGAGTTTCTTGACAGCGGCGGATAAATCATTACATTAAACTGCCGGAGGATTAAAGTATGAATGCTACTCTTGAAAAATTCAACAGCTTCGACATTCTCCTGATATGCGGTGTTTACGGTTCAGGTAAAAACGCCTTTGCGGAAAAGTATTTTAAAAAAGGTGCATGGAACCGTGTGAGCAGAAATGAAATCCGTAAACTTCTTTATGAAATGACGCGTTTCGGCGAAACATGGGAATCTGCAAAATTCAGCGAAGAAGACGACATTCTCGTAAAACACATAGAAAGAAAAATTCTCGAGCACTATCTTCACAACAAGAGAAAAGTTCTTGTAATTAACACATTCGCTACTAAAAAATCACGTCAGCGTTTTGTTTCACTTGCAGCAGAATACAAAAAAACCATAGGCGCAGTTTTCATGAATATGCCTCTTGAATTCTGTCTTTCCGGATACAAAAAGCATAATCCGACCATGCCCGAAAACGTTCTCAGGTCGATGTTTCAGAAAATAGAGCTTCCTGAAAAAAGAGAGGGATTTACGGAAGTTCTTGAAGTTCACCCAAAGGAATAAAACCCGCTTTTTCAGGCAATCCTTCTTAAGTTAAAGCCGTAGCCTGTTCTATTAATCTTGACAGATTATTTCAATGCCTGATAAATCATGTATGGCAACGGCTGATTCAAAAAGACTCGAAAGACGGGCAAAATACATGCTCCTCAGCAAAGATATCCCTTCATCAAAGATGGATGTCGTAAAATCTCTTCTTTCCAATGACAAGCTTCTTCCCGAAGAAAAATACGGCGCTGTAATCGACCTGGTCAAAAATTGCCCTGACAAAAAGACAGAAGCAGAAGGAAGAAAAATTGAAACCGCGCCGAAGATTATTACTAAAAAAAAATCTTCCCCGTCATTTGTACCTGTTTTATCCGGTCAGGCGTCTTCTTCCGTTTTTATTGATGAGCTTTATGCAAAGTACCATCATCTGAATATTTTCAAAAAAAAGTATCTCATGCATTCCGGAAACTGGTTCAGCCTGACCATAAAAAAAAGACTCGTGCCTTCAAAGAAATTTTTCAGGCTTCTGTCTGAAATAAATGCTCATCAGGAAAAAATTCTTCCGAGAATAATTTCAGCCTGCGATATGATTGTTGCAGATGAACAGATAACAGATCCGCTTATATTCAATTATTTAAGAAATCTATCTTTATGGCTTTCGCTTACTCCAATGAGCTCTCTTGATTATGGAAAAGCGAAATGGCATGATGCTCCGACTTTTGAGAATGAATTCAAACAATATATGATTTACGCTTTTTCTTTTGATCTTTTGTCTATTGACACAAAGGAAAAGATAATCCTGTCTTTTGAAACCAAACTCCGAGAAATGCCGGACCTGATAAAAGAAACACTGATACCTGAAGATTCCGATTCTGCACGAAGCGGAAAAGAATCAAGAAACCTTAAAAAAGAGAAACTGATTTTCGATTACATGCTTACAATCCGTTCATTTATTCCTACAGTTACCGAAGCAAAAGGATCTCTCGATA
>JAKJGA010000172.1 GCA_022704645.1 Spirochaetota bacterium | reverse complement strand
ACTTTGACGATTTCAGCGTCATGAGTTATGTAAGATCTTCCTTCTTCAACCGCTGTCGCGCACGCTCTGAAAGTCTTAGGTGAGCCTTCCATCTTAACGATGCAAAGACCGCAAGACGCCCATGGAGTGAGATCGGGATGATAGCAGAGAGTCGGAATATTTATCTGAGCTTCTTTTGCCGCATCCAGAATCGAAGTGCCGCTTTTTACGGTGTACGGCGTTCCGTTTATTTTAATGTTTACCATACTCATATTATCCTCCCTTACCCCCTGCTTATCGCTTTGAACTTGCAGGCTTCAAAGCAGACTCCGCACTTGATACAAGTCTTCTGATCGATAACATGCGGTTTCTGTTTTTCGCCTGTGATGGCGTTGACAGGACATTTTCTCGCACAAACCGTACATCCGACGCATTTGTCAGTTATAATTTCAAACTTCATCAGATCCTTACATTTGCCCGCACGGCATTTGCCTTCATTGATGTGTTCGAGATATTCGTCCTCAAAATATTTGAGAGTGCTGATTACCGGATTCGGAGCTGTTCCTCCAAGCTGACAGAGAGAAGCTTTCTGCATCGCAAGCGAGATTTCTCTCATATTGTCGATGTCTTTCATTTCGCCCTTGCCCTTGGTAATTTTCTCAAGAAGTCCGTAAAGCTGTTTTCCGCCCACACGGCAAGGAGCGCACTTTCCGCACGACTCATCAACCGTAAAGTCAAGATAGAACTTAGCAACGTCAACCATACAGTCGTCTTCATCCATAACGATGAGTCCGCCTGAACCCATGATGGATCCGAGCTTCTGAAGGTTTTCGTAGTCAATCGGAGTATCAAGATAATCAGCAGCTATTACACCGCCTGAAGGTCCGCCGCTCTGAGCAGCTTTGAATTTCTTTCCGCCTTTGATACCGCCCCCGATGTCGAAAACTATCTCGCGGAGAGTGATACCCATAGGTACTTCAATAAGACCCGAGTTAACAACCTTACCGGTAAGAGCGAATACTTTTGTACCTTTTGATTTTTCAGTTCCGATAGAAGCGAACCAGTCGCCGCCTTTAAGAATGATTACCGCTATATTTGCATAAGTTTCAACGTTATTGATTACAGTCGGTTTGTCCCAAAGACCTTTTACAGCAGGAAAAGGAGGTCTTGGTTTAGGCATACCGCGCTTTCCTTCGATGGAAGCGAGAAGAGCCGTTTCTTCACCGCATACAAACGCACCCGCACCAAGACGGAGTTCGATATCGAAATCGAAACCTGTGCCGAGGATGTTCTTTCCGAGAAGACCGTATTCTTTTGCCTGAGCGATAGCTATTTCGAGTCTGTGAATCGCGAGAGGATACTCAGCTCTGATATAGATAAAACCATGATTCGCGCCGACTGTAAAACCGGCAATTGTCATTGCTTCAAGAACAGAATGAGGATCTCCTTCAAGAGTCGATCTGTCCATATACGCGCCCGGGTCACCTTCGTCGGCATTACATACGATGTATTTCACATCGCCTTCAGCCTTCTTGGTAAAATCCCATTTCATCCATGTAGGGAATCCCGCACCGCCGCGGCCTCTGAGACCGGATTTTTTGATCTCTTCAATTACTTCATCAGGCTTCATTGAGGTGAGAACTTTATCGAGAGCCGCGTAACCTTCACGCGCGATATACTCGTCGATATTTTCGGGATTTATTACACCGCAGTTTCTGAGAACAATACGGTACTGCTTCTGATAAAAATCGATGTCGTGTTTATTGAAGTCGGTTTTTCTTTTGTCGTCTTTGCCGACATAAAGAAGTCTTTTAACTTCGCGCCCTTTTACAATATGTTCTGCTACAATTTCTTTCGCATCTTCTGGAACGACCTGAACATAAAAAGATTCTTCCGGAAGAATCTTTACAATAGGACCCTGTTCGCAGAAACCGAAGCAACCGGTTTTGATAACCTGAACATCATCCTGAAGCTTGTGAGCCTCGATTTCCTTTTTGATGTTCTGAAATATTTCATCGGCTTTACTGGATTCGCAGCCGGTTCCGCCGCAAACAAGTACATAGTTTTTTAAAGCCATATTTTCCCCCGTAATTATTTCTTGATAATATCAACAGAAGGCTTGTCGAATACGTGATCGCTGACGAGCTTCTTGTTCATAATATGATCTGTAACGATTTTTGAAGCCACGTCCGCGTTGACATTGCCGTAGATAGTTGCAGGCATATCAGCCATCTTTATCTCAACAGTCGGTTCGTTCGAGCAGTAGCCCATGCATCCTGTCTGACGCACAATTACGTTTTTAAGTTTCTGCTTGTCTATCTCTTTGAGAAAAGCTTCAAGGCTGTCTTTTGCCCCTGCAGCGATACCGCAGGTTCCCATACCGATTACTATTTCGATATCTTTGCCTTCGGTTTCTCTCTTTTCAATTTCGTGTTTCTTTTCTTCTCTCAGTTTTCTGAGATCATCAAGAGTAAGTTTTGGCATATTATTCCCCCTTGCCGGATAATTCGTTTTCATGCGATTCGAAATACGCCTTGGCAAGATTCAGCGAATCAGCTGATTCGAGATCTCCCAACGCTTCCTTGAGTTCGCTTTTAGTTACCCTGTAAGATTTTCCGTTTTTAATTCGGTTAATCAGAATCTCGTAATCTCCGTTGAAAAGCAGTAAAGATCTGAAAGCCGAAGCAATATCACCCTCGGTCGGACAATCGACATTTTCAAGATTAAATGAAAACTCAATGGCAGTTCCCATTTCGACATCAGACTTAATGTCAAATTCTCCGCCGGCCGCTTCAACAGCCTGAATGAGAAAAGGAATACCCAGTCCAACTTTTCTGTTCTTGTGCTTTTCTCCGTCGGTAAAGAAAGGATCCTTTGCCTTGGCAAGAGTTTCCTCATCCATTCCCTTTCCGTTATCGCCTACCATGATATTCAGCATTGGAAATTCTTCAATGTAGTCGACTGTAATAACGGAAGCTTCAGCTTCGATTGAGTTCTGAACAATATCGGTTAAAAAATCAGATACGGAGTACTGCATCAGTTACCTTTAAACTTCGCAATAATGCCCGGAAGCATGTCTTTTGTAAGTTTTCCGAAAACTTCTTTATTAACCGTGATTACCGGAGCAAGACCGCAGCATCCGATACATCTTACAGCCTGAAGGGAGAATAGTCCGTCTTCTGTTATTCCGTTTACAGGAAGGCCGAGAAGTCTTTCGAATTCAAGGATAATATCCTCGCCGCCTTTCAAATAACAAGCGGTACCTATACAGACAGAAATCATGTATTTTCCAGGTTTTTTCTGCTTAAAGAAATGATAAAATGTCACAACACCGTAAATTTTCGCAAGAGGAGTATCGATGAGTCTCGAAAGCTCAATCGCAACCTCACGCGGAATATAGCCGTACTCTTCCTGAATCTGGTGAAGAATCATGATGAGATTGCCCGGCTTGTCTTTCCACTCCTCGATAAATTTCAAAAGAGTGTCAGGAAGCTTTACAGCAGTTCCTTCCTTTTCAAACATATTTATTCCCTCCTGTTAATTATTCCCTGCACTGCGCGAAATAAATGTACAAAAACTGTTCACGCAGACATAAATTGTCATAATTACTTCCATCGTAAAAAATCGGAGTATATTTGCAAGATATTAATTCGCCAAAACAGCAAAAAGTGTGAATTTAATCACAAGGAATCATTTAAACTCCGTAACAATCCCCTTTTTATTGATTGCAGCACGCAAGGCTTCTATAGAAAAGTCTTCAGCTTCTATATAATTGATAACAGAACCGACACCGTCGAGATAATGCGAGTCAGATGCCGAAAGATAACTGTATTTGCCGGAAATCGCGTTCGGATCATATCCGCG
>JAKJGA010000171.1 GCA_022704645.1 Spirochaetota bacterium | reverse complement strand
ATGGCGAAATTCGGAGGAAGAAAGACTATTCCGGCGCGTTTTGTTTCAGTATTGATTGTAAGCACACAGTTAAAACGGTGTTTATTATCATTAAATTTATTTCCACCGCATATAAGAATGCTTACCAACTGTTTTTCCGACAATATTTTATCTACTGCATTACGCGAACTTCTTCTGTAACTGCAGAAACCTATAACAACGGCTACTATAATAATTAATAATATTACTGCTCTTTTAGCTCCCAATTTCGTACAACCCCTTCATTTTTATGTAATTGTAAACATTTTCATCTAGATATTTATATCCATCGCCGCTTCTTATCAGCGAAGAACTGATGTCGATAAAACTATTTTTGGCCTTAAAAACATTACCGTATTTTGAAACAAGTTTGTCATTAATTTCAAATCCGGGTCTGTTTAAAACAATAATTTTAGCCAGTTGAACTATCAGCTCTGGATTACGCCAGTTGTCAAATGTATTAAAAGAATCACTGCCGGTAATAAAAAACAATTCACATCCAATGAGCTTATCATGATAATGCGAAAGTGTTTCAAATGTATAAGATGATGTTTCTCTTTCTATTTCGTCAAGGCTAATAGAAAAAAAAGGATAATCACCTAGGGCAAGAGAAAGCATTTTAACTCTGTCTTCCGGTGAAGCTGAACATTCAGTCTTGTGGACAGGTTTTTTCAGAGGAACAAAAATCACTTCATCGAGTCTGAATTCTTTTTTGACTTCCAACGCGGCCTTTACATGAGCTTTATGAACGGGATCAAATGAACCGCCGAAAATTCCTATTTTCAAGATCTAATCTGCCCCGTTCCGTAAACAATGTATTTGAGACACGTAAGTCCCTGCATTCCCATCGCACCGCGGGCATGGAGTTTCTGCGTCGAAATTCCGACCTCTGCACCCAAACCGAATTCTCCCCCGTCATGAAAGCGGGTTGATGCATTTACCAGCACGGCTGATGAATCGACTTCATTTATAAATCTTTCAGCATTGAAATAATTGTTTGTTACAATCGCCTCAGAATGATTAGAAGAATGCGAAGCTATATGGTCAATCGCTTCATCAATAGAATCTACTGTTTTAGCCGAACAAATCAAATCAAGATATTCCGTATCATAATCATCTGAAGAAGCAAGTTTGACACCGGATTCGATTGAACGTAAAAATTCATCTCCGCGTATCTCAACATTTTTATCTTTCAACGCAGACAAAAGTTCAGCAGTGTAAGGAAATTTACGGTGAATCAGTATTGTCTCTACGGCATTACAAACTCCCGGACGCTGAACTTTTCCATTTACAGCGATATCAATCGCCATCTGCTTTTCAGCACTTTCATCAATGAACAAATGACAAAGACCCTTATCATGTTTAATAACCGGTATTAGTGATTTTTCAGAAACTGTTTTAATGAGTTTTTCACCGCCGCGTGGTATTACAATGTCAATATACCTATTCTGTTTTAAAAGAAGATCGACAACAGCGTAATCAAGATCATCTACAAGAAATAAAGGCTCAGATGATACATGCTGTGAAAAAACTTTCTTTGCAATGGAATATAATGCCTTGTTTGAATTAATCGCCTCTTTGCCGCCTCGCAAAACAGCAACGTTTCCGCTTTTCAGACAAAGTGAGGCTATATCCACCGTAACATTCGGTCTAGCTTCATATATTACCATTACAACTCCGACTGGTACTCTCATCTGACCGACACGTATGCCGCTTGGCATTGTTTTCATATTTTCAACAGATCCGACAGGATTAGCAAGTGATACGATAAATTCAACTGATTTAGCCAGCGAATCAATTCGCTTTTCATCAAGAGAAAGTCGGTCTATCATTGCTGATGAAAGACCCGAATCTTTAGCAAAAATCAAATCTTTTGAATTTTCTTCTATGATGTAATCCTTTTCTTTTCTCAAAGCCGAAGAAAGAGATAAAAGCATTTCATTCTTCTTTTTTTCACCTAAAAGAGATATTTCTTTAGATGATTTTTTTGCCCTAGAGCAAATGTCCGACACATAAGCAGTTTTATCCATTTTACAGCCTTATTTTCATTTCAGTGAAATTAGTACTTCCGCGTGAAATTTTCTTTTTTATAAATTCAATTTCATTTTTCAATTCACTATCAGCACTTATAGAGTCAAGATACTTTAAAGCAGATTCATTACTCATTGCTGAAATTCTGCACATTATAAGAATACGCTTCATATAAACATCTTTTTCAATGGCTATTCTTTTATCCAAAAAATTATCCGTATCAGCACCGATTTCAGATAAAGCAGTATATCCGGCGATTCTGTCCAATGGATCTTCCGAATAAAGTTTATTCGAAATGGATGCAATTTCGGAACTTCCACTGCGAAGAATATAATCAATGCTGCCCGGCAGAATTTTTTTTGCAAGATACCCGATTAAAAACACCGAAAGAAAAATCACTGCAATGATCGGAATTTTTATTGCTTTACAAAGCACCATAACAACCCTTTTATTGGATTGAATCTAACTCGGCTTATTTTGGCAATTATTTTTTCGGAGGATTCATGGACTGCTTATTCTGTAAAATTGCTTCAAAAGAAATAAAATCAGAAATTGTTTACGAAAATGCCAATGTTGTAGCATTTAAGGACATACGTCCACAGGCTGCAGTTCATCTTCTCCTCATTCACAGAACCCATACGGAAAATGTATCATCAACAACATCCGATAATTCACACATTTTCGCCGATCTCTTTCTTGCTGCAAAAGAAATTGCCGATTTACAGGGTTTTGCAAAAGACGGATACAGAATAATCATCAACAGCGGCGGATGTTCGATGCAGGAAGTTTATCACACTCACCTGCATATTCTCTCAGATAAGACTTCTCTGGGTCCGCTTCTCGCCTGATTATTAACATGTTTTATATTGTTAATATTCTTTGCAGTTAAGCTTCCTTCGGGTTTTTATAATTAAAGCCCATTGATTCCAGCATGGAAATATCGTCATTTACGGATCTTCCCTGCGTAGTAAGGAAATCGCCGATCATTAAACCATTAATTCCGGATAATATTCCTTCATCATGAAGATGCCCCAGATTCATTCGTCCGCCTGCATAACGGATATTTTTCCGCGGCATAATGAAACGGAAAATGGCAATGGTTTTTATAATGTCTTCCGGGGATATCTTATTGATTCCAAAAAGCGGCGTCCCTTCAATTGGAGAAAGGATATTGAGGGGAACTGATTGAGGATCAAGTGACTTTATTTCAAACGCAAACGCAGCACGGTCATTCCATGTCTCACCAAGCCCGATTATTCCGCCGATACATAGTTCAATATCTGCCGAACGGATATTTCTTATAGTTTCCAGTTTCTCGCGATGGGAATGAGTAGAACATATTTTTGAAAAATATGAATTATTCGTTTCAAGATTATGATGGTAAAGAGAAAGCCCTGCTTGTTTCAATTTGACCGCTCTTTCCATGGTCATAAAACCGATTGAAGCGCAGATAGTCATACCTGTATCTCTGACAAGAGAGGATATGATATTGCAGACTGAATCAAATTCTTCATCATTAAGTGCGCGTCCGCTTGTTACAATGGAAAACCTCTGTACACCTAATGACTTCATTTTTAAGGCTTGCGGCAGAATTTCCTCATAAGAAATTAATGGATATTCGTTAATATTTGTGGAATAGTAGGAAGACTGAGCGCAATAACGGCAGTCTTCGGGGCACTTTCCGGATTTAGCATTTATTATTGAACAAAGAACCATTTCATTACCGGAAAAATGCCGTCTTATTCTGTCAGCAGAACGTGCTAAAGAAAAGCAATTTTCTTTTGTTAAATCAATCGCTTCTTCAAAGGTAAGCTCTT
>JAKJGA010000024.1 GCA_022704645.1 Spirochaetota bacterium | reverse complement strand
AGTCTTTGCTATCTTCTTCATAAAGAGGCTTCTCCTTTGGCTTTATTTCGCAATACAACCTTCGGAGATGTCCTCTTTTTCTAAACCATTATTTTTTAATTAATTGCACTTCTCGATTGAAGTGGTATATTATTGGAAAAAAACATACTTCATCTCAGGGAAGTCTTTCTTTTTCATCTCATATTGGATCATTTATTCAAAAAGCCGAAAATATCAGAAAAAACATTTCAACTAAAACAGCCTTTGTAATTCCCCAAAATGAAGGAAGCGAACTTGACGGTCAATATGCCCGTCTTACAAGAACCATACTTGACAGATATGGATTTCATGATATCCGCATATTTTCACCTTTCAGAGAAGATTTTCCTGATTTAAATATTTCTAATGAAATATTTCTTTCTCTGCTGACTGGAGACATTATCATGAATGCTCCGTATTTTATGCGCAGTGAACTTCTCAATAATATCAATAAACTTATCATAAACAATAGTTATACAGAAAGCGAGTTACTTCTATTATCTGCTAAAATCAAAATAGCAATTGAAGAAACTGCTGTCGATAAATCTATTCTTGTTATAGGAGAATATCCTGTTCTCTTCTCAGATTTTTTAAATAAAGGAATTCTAAAAAATCTCGAACTTATGAATATCCGGATACTCTATCAACCGATGTCAGAAATGCTTCTTTCCTTCTGGAAGCATTATGCTGAATTAAATCCGGAAAAAATCAGCGCCAATTATCAGAAAAATATATCCGGTTTTGAAGAACTTTTTAAAAAGATAATTGTAAATTCGGAGAATATTTTTTCATTCGATAATAGCATATCAAAAATCAACAAAGCAGCAGATAAAACAATACCCTATTTCTCCGGTGCATTCGGAAGATACCGTCTAGGCAAAGCACTCACAGCAGGAAGCCGCACTGACGGAGTAATGGCAGTTTCATCGATGTATGAAAACACCGGCGTTGCAACCGGAATAATCATCAAGAAAATACTTCGGGAAAAAGGAATTCCTTACATCAATCTGACATTCGACGGCAATGTAAATGAGACAGATTCGATTAAGACTGATACTTTCATCTACTATCTCAAAAACAGAAAATCAACTTCAGCATAATTCAATAAAAAAAGGAGAAATAATATGAATGAAAATTGTTTAAAAACACACGGATTATCCCGAATGGCAGGACATAAGCATCGAAATGGACCGAGCAGTTATCACATGCAAAATCCCGATCTTATTTTTGAAAACATAAATCTGATTAAGGGAAGCATTTTCGCCGATATAGGATGCGGAGCCGGAGATTATTCCATCCATGCATCAAAAATTGTCGGTTCAAAAGGAAAAGTTTATTCAATTGATCAATCAAATTCTTTTCTCAATTCTCTCCTCGAAAGGTGTACCGAACAAAGTATTACCAATATAATTCCGGTTTGCGCTGATATTAAAAACGGATTAAACATTTGTGAATCAGGAATTGACACATGTATGCTTTCAACAGTTTTACACTGCTGTAAATCTATTTTTGAATGGAAACAACTCATAATTGACACGCATACTATGCTCAAAAATAACGGCGACTTAGCGATTATCGAATGCAAAAAAGAAGCCTCTGAATTCGGACCGCCACTAAATATGAGAATAGGAAAAGAAGAATTAGAATACTTCATTCTTTCTTTCGGATTCAAGATTAGAAAATATATCGATTTAGGTTATAATTACATGTATGTTTTTTCAAAAATATAATCTTACTATATAAACAGAATCATGAATAGAATCGAAAAAATTAAATTATTTATTAATGTAATAAGCAAATTGTCAGAAAAAAACGGATTCACACGAATAAGGGATATCGCAATAACTTTGAGAATATCATCATCTTCGGTATGCACTACGGTAAGCCGAATGAAAAGCAAAGGTCTTTTATCCGGAGATAAGTACGGACCCATATCTGTTACACTTAAGGGTTTGAACTATGCTGATGACACTGACTTAAATGAATTACCCTAACCAAGTTAGGGTAATTCATTGATATAACAACACCGAATAATTATTTTTTTTCAAATTAGATAAGTATAAAATCTAATATTGATTTTTTATTTTTATATCCTATTCTGTTTTTTAATTCCATAAGTTATTATAACAGATATCTTCTTGTTCTTTTATGATATCGATTTTCATTTTCTCCTTATATAAAACCCGATGATTTTCATATTTCCTCGACATCGATTCCCGGTTTTGTTAAGCAGGGAAGGTATTGCTTCTCCGCTTTCTTAATTAGAAAACAATCTACATCAAATAATAATAAATTGATTTCTAATAACACAAATGTCATAATTTCACCAAGGATGTTTATGAATAGAATAATCATGACAATAGTACTTACACTATCCGCAGTAACCATTTCGACTGCTGATCCGTAATCAAAATCCGAAAGAAACGCAATAAGCCGTAAAAAAGCTTCGCAAATTGTCAGCATGTATATTAAACCCGAAATGACCGACTTCGAGAAAGTTCTCATTCTCACGAATACATTTCAGACAGAGTAAATTACGGCAAATTCAACAAAAAACTGATGCATATACTGCCCCAGCTCCTCTCAAGGGTTGTTATATATCAGTTGAAATATGCTCCTCTACCTTTACCAGAAAAGAACAAATCAAGTACACCGACAGAGTTTTCATTCCTGCCGGTAAAAAATCAGCCGAATTCAGAATAGATATTAACGATAAAGATTCCGACATGTACTATTATCTCTATTATTTCTCATCAAATATAGCGGATATGGGATTTTCGAAAAGCGCTGTAATGCATTCTACAAAGCATCAGCAACATCATCAATCCCTGCAATCACCATCACAATTTAATCACGTAGATTATATAATAATCAAAAACATCTTGACATTTTACCGTATTGATATTGATTTTCATTATTTACGGAGGAAACCATGAGCATAGTACTTGTAGGCGGTCACGACAGAATGCACAATGAATACAAAAATATCGGCAGCAGATATGGACACAAACTGAAAGTATTTACACAACTGCCTGCAAAATTCGACAAAATCATCGGACGTCCTGATAGAATCGTCCTGTTAACATCTACTGTATCGCACAAGATGATGCTTGCCGCATCAAAAGAAGCTAAAAAGAAAAACATTGAAATCATCAGAAGCAACTCATCAAGCAGTACTTCTCTTGAAGAAATAATGAAATGTCTGGTGTAAACAACCGGACAAATGAGATATCAATGAAAAAAATATCCGTTATTTACTGGAGCGGAACAGGAAATACAGAGCTTATGGCAAAAGCAGTTGCAGAAGGTGCAAAATCAAACGAAACAGAAGTTTCGTTAATTAGCGCCGGTAATGCCAAGATAGAAGATGTATCCGGATCTTATTCCGTAGCTTTCGGGTGCCCTTCAATGGGAGCGGAAGAACTTGATTCTGATGAAATGGAACCGTTTATTGCCGCAGTTGAAAAAAAAATCAAAGGCAAGAATATCATTCTCTTCGGATGATACGACTGGGGCGATGGTCAATGGATGAGGGAATGGGAAAGCAGAATGAAAACCGCAGGCGCTGTTGTAATAAAAACTCTGATAGTCCAAAACACTCCAGACGAAGACGCTATCTTAAAATGCAAAGAACTCGGTAAAGAGCTTAGTGTGTAAATTTTATGAACATCCTGAAATTTCACTCAGGATGTTTATCTTTCAAAATCTAATCTGATATAATCTTAGAATCATTTTCACAGCAATTATATCCGAACTGCAATGTTGTATGGCTGATATGAAAATCATGAGTAAGAATTTCTTCGATATTATTCCTTACTACCATCATCTCATCCATTCGTATATTTGCTTTCAAATTGACATGAGCTTCAAAATGAATTCTGGAATCGTTTAGTTTCCATACATGTATGTGGTGAATATTATCGACACCGTCAATTCTTTCAATCGCTGTTTTTATTTCATCAAGACTGATTTCAGAGGGAACAGTATGCATCAGAATATCAACTGTTTCAGACAACGCATTCCATGCGTGATAAAGGATATAACAGCACACAAGAACTGTAATAACAGGGTCAACCCATGAGAGATTCCAGAAATAAATGCAAATGCCTCCGGCGATAACCGCAAAAGACGAAAGAGTATCACCGAGAAGATGCAGGTAAGCTGTTTTAATGTTGAGATTTTTCTTCTTGTCAGAATGAAGAATAATTATCGAAATCAGATTAGCAAGAAGTCCGAACAAAGCAACAGTAAGCATAACTTTTCCGTCAACAGGTTCGGGATTACGAAAACGAAGATATGCCTCATAAAATAAAAAAAGACATACCGCGATCAGAATTGAACTGTTAAAAAGAGCGGCTATGATTTCAGCCCTTTTGTATCCGAATGTCTTCTTCTCATTTGCTTTCCGAAGACTGATGCGGTTTGCGGCAAAAGCTATGAAAATTGCAGATGAATCAGCAAAATTATGAATAGCGTCCGAAAGCAAAGAGAGACTGCCGGAAACCAACCCCCCGATTACCTGGACAGCTGTTATAGCCAGATTTAATACCGTTACAAGAATAAGTTTTTTCCCCTGAAGTTTTCCGTGATGGTGAGAATGTTCATGTTCCATTAGTTGACCTTTCATTATTGACTTTAATATTGATTATCATTATAACTTTAACGCTTAAATTGTCAAGGCGCAATTAATAATTTAATCCGCTTTAAAAAACAATCTATTTCTCGCTTGATTATTTAACGGCAAGTACGTAAATGACTTATAAGAATTAATTTCCGGAGTTTTATGGAAGGTGCAGATAAACTTGCCGAATTGATACGGCAGTCAGAAAAAATAGCTATTCTTACAGGCGCAGGCATTTCCACATCCGCGGGCATTCCTGATTTCAGAGGACCGGAAGGACTCTATTCAAGGAAAGACATTGACGCAGAAAAACTTTTCGATATCAATTATTTTCACTACAATCCGAATATGTTTTATGAGGCAATCCCCGAATTTTATGAAGGCTGCGAAAAAGCCCTTCCTACTTCAGGACATAACTTTATAAAAAAACTTGAAGATAATAACAAACTTCATCTTCTGGTAACCCAAAACATAGACGGACTTCACGAAAAAGCCGGCAACACTGATGTCATTAATATTCACGGCAATTTCAAAAAATTCATATGTATCAAATGCTCTTCAGAGTTCCCTGAAAATGAAACAATAAAAGCATCAATCAAGGCTTCAAGAGTACCGATTTGCCCTAAATGCGGCGGAGTAATGAAACCAACTGTAGTTTTTTTCGGAGAGAGCGTCATCGGTTTCGAAGAAGCCTCGTCAAAAATACAAAAAGCCGACCTTTTTATCGCAATCGGATCAACGCTGATGGTTAATCCGGCGGCCATCCTCCCTCAATATCTAAGCCATGATGCTTCTTTTGCAATTATCAACAAGGGGAAAACGCCCTATGATTCAATCGCTGACATAAATATTCAGGAAGATATTGACACTGTAGCTTTGGAAATTATGCGCATTCTGAAGTACTGATCATTTCCTTGTTGACTAAGTCCGCATAAAATATGCTATTTGATTGAAAGTGAGGATTTATGGATAAAGATCTTTTGGACATACTGGCATGCCCGAAATGCAAAGGAGATTTTAACGAAGATGACAACGGTATTTTTCTCGTTTGCGAGGCCTGCGGTGCAAAATATCCCGTAGTTGAGAATATTCCCGTTCTTCTCGAATCCGCCGCAATTATGCCCGAAGATACCGAGATAAACTAAACTGCCTCAGTAATATTATTGACAGAATAATGCCGTGGATTCCTACTAAAAACGTTGCTTTTACGCCTTTCCGGCTAAAACAAATAAATCAAATTAAGGTGCAGAAATGAAGAAATCAGCAAATCCTATAATAAAATTCGGAACATATCTTGCTCTTGGATTTTTTACTGTAATTATTATTATAAATTTTGGAATGCCTAATTCCGGAGGATGTTCTTCTGTCGGCAAAAATGACGCCGCTTCCGTAAACGGTCAGAAAATTACACAAATTCAGGTTAACCGCTTTATCGAAATGAGATTAAAAGATCAGGGAATGGAAATAACACCTGAAATTACAGCCCGGGTTCTCGACCACCTTGTAAGCATGGAACTTGACGTTCAATACGCAAAAACAGCAGGAATTGATATTTCCAAAATAGCCGCAGATAAAATGATACGCAGAAGTTTTACTGATGAAAAGGGCAATTTCAACGAAGATTCTCTAAAACGTTTCATGAATAATTTCAGATTCACCCTCAAAGAATATCACCAGAACATGAAGAAAGAACTCGTAAGATATGAACTCAGCAAAATTGTTGAATTCTCATCAGCTGTCAGCAAAGACGAGATTCAATTTGCCAATATTATCAGAAACTCCGACTACCAGATTAAGTTTGTTTTCATTCCGAACCGTGATCTTTCAGAAAAATATAAAGACAAAGTCAGCGTTACAGAAGATGAAATATCAAAGGAACTTAAAAACAATCCTGCTGAAGTCAGAGACCCTGAGACAGACAGAGAAAGACTGAAAAACAAACTTCAGTCAAAAAAACTTGAACTTGTAAAATCAGAACTTATTAATTCGCTTAACTCTGTTTCCGAGAAAGGCGGAAGAATTGAAGAAGCAGCAGCAATACTCGGGGCAAAAGTTATGAATTCTGCTCCTTACAAAATCGGCGCAAAAATTTCCGAAGAAAGTAATCAGGAAAATGTTTTAACCGGTCTTATGATGAGTGAAATCTATACCGACGGCATCATAAATCTTGAAGTCGGGAAAATATCTAAAGCAATAAATACTATTGACGGAATTTATGTTTTCACTCCTTCAAAAAAGGAACTTCTGCCGATCGATGTTAAATCAGAAATAGTCATAAGAAATGATCTCTTCTCTCAGAAGAAGGATTACATGTACGAAAAACTGATTTCATCATTTTCGGATAAGGCTAAAATAAAAAAGAACAGAAAGATGTTTGAGAGTTTGGGAAATACTCAAAATCCTGAGAACTAATTTTTTAATTGATATTAAACCAAGGGCGTGATACTATCTGTTTAGTATTAAAGGAGATTTGTACGTTTTATGAACATAAACGCTGAATACGTAAATCCTTTTCTTGAAGCAGCAAGTGCTGTTTTCAAGTCTATTATGAATGTCGATCTTCGCCGCGGCAAAATGATTATCAAGGAAAATCCTGAACCGTCACATGATGTGGCTATTATAATCGGGATTACCGGCTCTATAACCGGAGAAGTCGTTTACAGCATGGGCTACGAGATGGTATGTAAAATTGCAGAAATTCTTATGCCTGGACTTTCCGAAGAACAGATAAAATCAGAGTATAAGGATATCGTCGGAGAACTTGCAAATATGATAACAGGAAATGCAATGAATTTATTTGCATATTCAGGAAAACAAATAGATATTACTACTCCAACGGTTGTCAGCGGAAAAGATTTTACGATAACACTTGTAAAACAAACTACTCTGAGCATAAATCTTTACAGTACGATCGGTCAGCTCGAAATGAACGTAGCTTTAAAATAACTAAATATTAAACTGATAATAAAAAAGGCGGTTATTAACCGCCTTTTTTATTATCAAGATACAGATTAATTTAATTATCTTTCTTTAAGTTTTACAAGCTTTTCTACAGCCTCTTTTACAGCCGCATCCTTCGAATTTACACAATAGACTGACTGCGGAACCAATGGCCGTATCTTACTATGAAAAAGCTTGTAGTAATGTGTCGTAAACTGAAGATAATATCTGCCGTCCTTTCTTCCGAAAAAGAAATCACCCATAATGGTGCTTCTGTTATCCGGATCATATATTTTAACGGTATAACCATGCTGGTGTTTATAGATATCTTCATTTTTATTAATTTTTTTAAGAAGATCAGACATCGAACGCATTGTATAAGTATAATTTTTAGAAAATATTTCTCCCGAAATAATATCCTTTTTCATTGATTCGATATCATAAACCAGATCGGACGTTGATTTCGGCAGAGAAATTAAATTATTATTTTCAGGTCTGTCCGGATAATACTCATACACTCTGTCAATGGTGTTGTCGCTGTTATGGTCTTCTATTAGAATAATCTTTTTTTCTGAACCGACAAAATCTCCGACAATAATATTCGTCTGATTATCAATTGACTGCAGAATAAAATAGTTTCTGAAATCTTTGGATACAGGAAGAAGCTTTAGCTTTTTACTATTCATCATTTCGGTCATAAGGTCGGCAGAAACATAAGCTGCCTTGCCCGAAATACCGGAGGATAAAACAACAACCAATACTGTAAAAAAAACTACTGAAAGCCTTTTCATGAAAATCTCCTCCAAAAATCAGCATATTTATCCTGTGAAGATTATAACTTCAACTAAAACAAAAGTCCAGATTTTTATTATAAATTATCAGACTGCTGCAGTATATCTTATGACTTTCTCTTCCGGTGATTCATAAAATTTTGCGTTGTTGATTTCGGAATCTATTTTCCTGGTGCGTTTTTTGATGTTTAAAGTGGCACCGGGATAGGTCTTTTCTTTTATAATTATATAAGGTTCCTCTTCAAGTACAAGCCGCTGTTCAACCTGCATTCCCTGGATGCCGAGCTCTTTTATGCGTTTATTTATATTAGAAACTTCTGAAAGAAGTTCAAGGCACTGTTTTTTCTTTATAGGGGGCAGAACTTCTATATATTTCTTAGGATCCTCAAATAGTCTTCCGCCGAAATTTGTCTTAATTTTCGTCATAACTTCTTCAAGGGATTCTTTCTTTAAGTTTATTTCAATACGGATTGCCTCCAGCTCTCTTTCAAGTTCCAGATTACGGCCGACCGTCAAAATCGTATTTGTTTCCTTGGATGATCCGGCTGAATTTGCCTCAATACGGTAAAGCGCGGATATTTCTCCGCCCATAATCTTACCGTGCTGACTGGTTACAAAAACCTTGCTGTTTGAATACACCTTGCTGTTGATAATTGAATCTTCAATAATCACATCACCTTTCGATTCAAGATGTGAATTTAAAACAAATTTTGCAGATATTCCGCCTTCACTCTTAATTACTGCAGAACCCTTACCTGAAATACCCATCTTGACGCTGATTTTTCCGCCGGATTCAAGATATGCATCATCAACACTCTGATCAATAAAAATGTCGCCTGTTGCTTTTACCGAAAACCCGGGTTTAACGGAACCTGTAATTCTTACTGAACCGCTGAAATCTATATTTCCGCTTTCATAATCCACATCGCCTTTAATCGTGGCGACAGCTCTAACATTTATCTTTTTTTTATCAGTCTCAAGACAACCGTCAATGGCAGACACGTAAATATCCGGGTCAGATCCGGATTGAACAATATTCTCACCCCGCTGGAAACCTTTGCTTTCCTCAATAATAGCAGCTGCTTTTTCACCGTAAATATCATATCCGTCTACAGCTTTAATTTCTTCAAATCTGCGTAGCAATTCCTGCCCTTTAGTAACCTGAACAATTGAATCAATTTCTTTAAAATCCATTCTGCCGTCTTCAAGCATTTTCCCGGCTTTTTTCCCTATCTCTACTAAGGGCGTAAAATATTCAGACCTTCCATTAACAGGTTCCTTCGACTGAGCTACCTTCAATCTGGTAATTCCGCGGTTCTTTGGATCAATTTTTGATAATTCTTCTCTTATTATTTTCTCATCAACAGGAGTAACTATTTTATTCAGCTTCAGAACTTCTTCAATATCCGAATACGAAGGAAGCTGACCGTTTTTTGCCGGATGAATGAGGTAGAACGCTTTTGTCTTTTCTTTAGTTATCTGAAACGGAACTATAAGGCGCATAGTTTTAACTTTATCAAGAACAATAAACCCATAGTGATTTGCTCTGTATGATTTAGTTGATTCATCGAAAAAAATACCGCTTCCGATTTTGAATTGGAAATACGGAACTAAATGATAATAGTTGATATGTTCTTTGTCAATATAACGTTTAGCATCTTCGGGACCTGTTGCATCGACGATACGGGCAACAAGCTCATTTCTCAAAACAAAATTATTCGGAGATGAAAGAACAGAAGTTGTCTGACCGGATTCATTTGTTGATTCGGTAAACATCTTACTGGCACGATTGTCAAAATAAAATATTATTATCTTCATTTATACATCTCTGAAAACATAGCTTGTTTGATTATCGGCCTTATTGTTCAATAATTCCAGTATTTTAAGCATAAATTAAAAAAAATTAACCGACAGAAGACAATAATTTAAGATAGGATTTCCATCATTTTCAGCATTCCGCGGGTATTGTGATACGGGCATTTCCAAAAACCGGCTTTCAAAGGATTGCCGAGATCTTTGCGTTCTTTATCGACCCCGTTTATCCATTCACCATTTTCAAAATCAATGATATTCTCTTTTAAAAAATTGAACGAAGAATTTGCCGCACACAAATACTTTTCATCTCCGGTAATTTTATACGCATAGGCAAATGCAATCATTGCTTCGGTCTGAGGCCAGCCTTCTTTGTTGAAAACTTTTACATTATCCGCATCACCTTCATAATAAATGCCGCCGTCAGAATCAACAGCATTAAGAATAGCCCAATCGCACGATTCAATAAGAACATTTTCAGCAATAGAAATTCTTTTTTCATCCGATAGCGTCAATGCTGCATCATAAAGAAACCATGCAGACTCAAGATTGAGTCCATACCATGTATATTTGCTGAATTCAGTATAATTTTCATTAGCAGAATAAGAGAAATAACCGCCTTGATAGAATTTCATAATAATATCAAAACTGTCTGAAACAATATCCTTAAGGTAATCCGAACCATTGTTTTTCAAATAAGCTGTACATGACTCAATAACATGAACCTGAGCATTCAATGTCTTTAGGGAATAATCAGTATTTTTATCTTTTGAATAATCATTATTCAAAGAAGATACATAGCCGCCATTAGCGGAATCTTTAAGTCCGCCTTCAAGAAATCCGATTATTTCACATGCAAGATCAAAGACATCACGTCTTCTTGTTGCCGTAAAAAATTCATTAATTCCGTAAATAGCGTAGCACTGACAATCTGTCATCTTTGATGTGTTAAGCGGTTTGCCGTTTGAATCTATCGAGAAATAAATTCCTCCGAATTCTTTGTCCCAAAAATCAGCATAAAGAGAATCATAAGCCATTTCTGCAATTTTTAGATATTCAGGATCTTTAAGCGAGTTATATCCGGCAGAAAATGCCCACAATATTCTTGATTGGAGAATTCCTCCTCTTTCAGCGTCAGGATTGGCTTTGCCATTTCTGTCTATTTCACCGAAAAAGGAAGAATTAGTTATGTTGACAGAATGCTTCATCCAAAACGAAAGAATATTATTTTTAAGAATATCCCTGCATTCATGGATTAAAACAGATCTGTCAACACTCATATTATTTTCCAAGCTCCACTACTACATTATGCTCTTTTCCGTCTTTCATATCAGGAATAATGCAGCCTTCAACAGCCTTACCGTCAACGGTAATTGCCTTAACGCCTTTGTTTACACCTGAATTCTTAACTTCGATATTGTAAGTTGCTCCGCGGAATTTTCTTTTCACAGAGAAACCTTTCCATCCCGCAGGAATACAAGGATTCACTTCAAGACCGTTATATGCAGGTTTGATACCAAGAATAAACTGTGTTATTGCATAGTAATTCCAAGCCGCAGTACCAGTCAGCCATGAGTTCTTAGCTTCACCCGGCTTAAATGCGTCTTTACCGGCGATCATCTGTGCGTAAACATAAGGTTCAACTTTATGAAGTTCTGAAATTTCTTCTGTATAAGCCGGGCATATCTTTCTGAAATATTCCCATGCTGCTTCGCCGCGTCCGAGAATAGTTTCACCGATAATTACCCAAGGATTATTATGGCAGAATATACCTGCATTTTCCTTATAACCGGCTGGATAAGTGGAAATTTCACCGTATTCAACGACATACTCTGTGAAAGCCGGATTATTAAGAACAATTCCGTGTTCGCAATCAAGATACTTTTTAACCGAATCAAGCGATTTCTGAACCATGCCTTCTTCAAGACCGATTTTCGCCATTGAACACCAGCCCTGTGATTCGATAAAAATCTTGGCTTCGTTATTCTCTTTGCTTCCGACTTTTTTACCATAGTAATCATAAGCACGAAGATACCATTCTCCGTCCCATCCGTGTTTCTTAACAGCTTCAACCATGTCAGAAATGAATTTTTCAGCTCTTAGAGCTTCTGCTTCATTTCCGATCTGGCGGCAAAGCTCAACATAATCTCTGCCGTATACGACAAAAAGACCGGCGATCATCAAAGACTCAGCCTTTGAACCTTCGGACTGATTTTCAGTTGTCTGGAAAGATTCGTTCGGATCCCATGAAAAACAGTTTAGATTCAAGCAGTCATTCCAGTCAGCACGTCCGATAAGAGGAAGCATATGCGGACCGAGATTTTCAATTACATGATTAAAAGAAACTGTCAAATGGTGAAAAAGAGTCTGTTCTGAACCGGGTTTATTATCAAAAGGAACCTTTTCATCGAGAATTGAGAAATCACCCGATTCTTTAATATAAGCAACTGTTCCGAAAATAAGCCACATTGGGTCATCATTGAATCCGCCGCCGATATCATTGTTTCCGCGTTTAGTAAGAGGCTGATACTGGTGATAACATCCGCCGTCAGGAAACTGAGTAGAAGCAATATCAATTATTCTTTCACGTGCACGTGAAGGAATCTGATGAACAAATCCGATCAAATCCTGATTCGAATCTCTGAATCCCATACCTCTTCCGATACCGGATTCGAAGAACGAAGCAGATCTTGAGAAGTTGAATGTGATCATACACTGGTACTGATTCCAGATGTTCACCATACGGTCGAGTTTTTCCTCTCCGCTCTTAAGAACAAATTTATCAAGAAGATCATCCCAGTATTTTTTAAGTTCATCATAAGCGGCATTTACTTTTTCAACAGTATCAAATTTAGCAATAGTTTCCTTAGCTTTTTTCTTGTTGATTACGCCTTTTGACTGCCATTTTTCTTCTTTTTCGTTTTCAACATAACCGAGAACGAATACAAATTCCTTGCTTTCTCCGGCTTTCAGTTCTACTTCAATGTAATGAGAAGCTATAGGAGACCAGCCGTGAGCTTCAGACATTCCAGGTTTACCTGCAACAACAACCTGAGGATCGCGGAATTCATTATAAAGACCTATGAAAGTTTCACGGTCAGTGTCATAACCCTGAACAGGAACGTTTACACTGTAATAAGCATAATGATTTCTTCTTTCTTTATACTCGGTTTTATGATAAATTACTGAACCTTCGATTTCAACTTCACCGGTTGAGAAGTTTCTCTGGAAGTTTTCCATATCAGTTGCGGCATTCCAAAGGCACCATTCCTGAAATGAAAAAAGTTTAATCTTTTTGGTTTCTTTGTTATTATTGGTAAGTTTTACTTTCTGAACTTCTGCCCATGTTTTCAACGGCACGAAGAAAAGAGTTTCTGCAGCTATGCCGTTCTTTTCTCCTTTAATAACAGTATAGCTCATACCATGACGGCATTCGTATTTATCAAGATCAGTTTTGCATGGCTTCCAGCTGGGTGACCATACAGTTCCGTTATCATTGATATAGAAATAACGACCACCGTTATCCATAGGTACGCTATTGTAACGGTAACGAGTTATACGGCGGAACTTTGCGTCTTTATAGAAAGAATACCCGCCTGCAGTATTTGAAATAAGCGAAAAGAAATCTTCATTTCCGAGATAGTTAATCCAAGGCCAAGGAGTCTTAGGATTTGTTATAACATATTCCCGGGAAGCATCATCAAAATGTCCGAATTTCATTTAATTATCCCTTTTTAATAATATAAGACCACCCGTACATTTACGGGTGGTCTGTTGTCAAATATAATAAACCATTATTTTTGATTTACTATTCTTTAACACCGCCGGTAAGACCTTCAATAAAATGTCTCTGAAAAATCAAAAACACTATCATAGGAACAAGAGCGGTTATAAAACCTGCAGTGATGATTACATCATAAGGTTTATTGTAATTTATACTGTCAATGAGCAGAATTCTGATCGGCAAAGTGAAAAAGTGCTCACTTCTCAAGACAATCATCGGCATAAGGAAGTCATTCCAGATTACACGGAACTGTACAATCGCAAGAGCCGCAAGAGCCGGTCTTGAAAGAGGAAGAATAATATTCCACCAGATTTTCAAGTGACCTGCACCGTCAACACGCGCAGATTCTACTATTGAGAAAGGAATTCTGATATAGAACTGTCTCAATAGGAAAACTCCGAAGGCACTCATTGCATACGGCAGAATAATACCGAGCGGATTGTTTACCAAACCGAGTTTTGATATTACTCTGTAAGCAGGCGCGATCATCGTAGCCATTGGAAGCATCATTGTTCCGAGAATAACCATAAAAAGAATTTTTCTGCCTGGGAAATCCATATAAACAAAACCATATGCACATAGAGAGCATACTAATAATGTTAAGGCGATACCCGCACATGTTACGAAAATCGACATAAAGAATGCCAAGCCGACATTATGCGTTGTAAATGCAGAAACATATGAACTTACACTATATGACTGCACTGATTGCCATATCGGCTTTTGAAAAAGAGCCGGCGGCACATTGAATATTTCAAACATAGGTCTGAAAGAAGAATCACACATCCAGATAAGCGGATATAGATATATTAAAGCTATAAAACAAAGAAAACCAATTCCCAGCCATTCAAAAACAGTCAGCTTGGCATCTCTAAATCCGAATCTGTATAAAAGCGTTCCCGCTATTTTTTTACGAACTGACATTTTCAACACTCCTATTATTCGTCATTCGAACCGAAGCCGAAAGCTTTTAGCTGAATCAAGCTGAAAATAAAAATTATAAAGAAAACAACCCAACCTACTGCTGCAGCATAACCGAGTCTGAACTGTGAAGAAAATCCCTGATCGTAAATATGAGCGATCATGGTCATTCCCGCACCGCCGGGACCGTATGAGGCATTAGGGAACAGCATGAATACGAGATCAAAAAGCTGAAGTCCTCCGATAGCTGAAGTCACGACAACAAAAGTCAGTGCCGGACGCATCATAGGAACAGTTATACGAAGAAGAGTTTTAACTCTTCCAGCTCCGTCAATCTTCGCTGATTCATATAAAGTAGGATCGATGGTCTGAAGCTGCGACACAAAGTAAACCATGTGAAAGCCCGTCCACTGCCAGAAAGAGACAATGATGAGCAACGGCATCGTCAAACGCGAATCCATCAAGAAATTATAAGTATTTGGAAGATGGAGAAGTTCCAATACCCAGTTTACAATACCCTGATCCGGATTAAATAACATTCTAAACAATAGAGCGATAACTACAGTATTGATCAATACCGGAAGAAAGAAGGCCGCACGAAGGGCCGACTGAACACGCTTAAGAGGAAGGCTATTCAAAATAACAGCAAGCACGAAGGCAACAGGAATCTGTGTTACAAGACATCCGGCAGTAAATACAAACGTATTTTTGACCGCTTTCCAAAACGCGGTTGAAGTAAGTACTTCTTTATAATTCGCAAGTCCGATAAAATCACCGGGGTTAAGGCCCTGTGAACTTCTGAAACTCTGGTAAAAACCATATGCGAACGTGTAAAAACTGAATATCAAAAGGAGAAGCATAAAAGGAGCTATCAATGAATAACCGCTGAAAGCCTCTCTCCAGTAATTCTTATTATGTTTATGTTTTTTTTTCTGAGCAACTGAATCTGCCATTAATATCTCCTTGTAGTCCCTTTCCATACAAACAGAGCGGCTTTCGCCGCCCCGTTTATAGATCTTGCTTTAGAAGAGATTACTTCTTAATTCTCTTTTCAGCTGCTTCCTGAGCATTTTTCAAAGCATCATCAAGAGAGATTTTGCCTGAAGCAAGTTCAGTATACTGCTGACCGAAGTCACTAAGAGCTTCCCAGAAAATGTCACCAGTGTTAACTGAAGGCATTTTCTTAGCAAGGTTAGCCTGAAGTTCGCCAAGTTTCTGTCCGCCAAAACGAGGATCTTCTTTTTTGAAGATTGCATCGTCCCAAACAGATGAGAAAGGAGGAAGCATTCCAGTTTCCTCGAAACGAACTTTGATTGCACTTGCGTCATACTGCAAGTATTCCATGATTTCATAGATGCGTTCAGCATCCTGAGTACCTTTAGGAATAGCTAGGAATGAACCACCCCAAGAAGCAGTCACAGCACCGCCGGCTTTGTAAGCTGGAAGAGCGCGAGCTTTGAACTGGAATTTTCCGTCTTTAGCTGCAGCATCAACCTGAGAAACCCACCAGTCTGGAGAAGTGTAAGAGCAAAGTGTTCCGTTTTTAAGAAGAGCACTGAAATTACCCCAATCCCACATAGTGAATGCACCAGTTTTCTGCCACTCAAGCCATTTAGCTACATATTCTTTAAATTCAGGAGAAGTGAAAGATGGTTTACCGTCTTTAGTAAGAATGTTAGAACCAGTCTGCTGCCAAATCATGAACATAGTATCGCCAAGTCCGCCGTTTCCAGAAGGAAGAGCGTAATTAACAGATTTTCCGCCTTTTTTAGCTGCAGTAAGTTTTTTAGATTCTTCGAAGAACTGATCCCAAGTTTCGATCTTTTCTACATCAACACCGGCTTTTTTCCAAAGTGTTTCGTTATAGATAAGAACTACTGGGTGAACGTCGTGAGGAAGACCGTAAGTGTGCTCTCCATATTTTACCCAAGCAACACGGCCAGGTACAACATTTTTGAAAGCTTTAGAATCGTTTACGAACTCATCAAGAGGAAGAACAAAGCTCTTCTCAGGATCAGCGTTAAGGATTCTGTTGTTTTCGATCATCCACTCGATCATATCAGGAACTCCTTTGCCGTCCATCATAACAGCCTGAAGTTTCTGTACGAAAGCGTTCTGAGCAACCAGTTCGATCTGTAGATCGATGTTAAACTTCTGGTCGATATCAGCTTTTCTTTTTTTCCATTCTGCACAGTTATTGTCTGCGAATGACCACAGAGTTACTGTACGCTTCTCTCTTTTAGTACAAGCTACGCCTAGTACCAAAGTGAGAAGAACAAGAGCAGATAGCACTCTCTTCATATAAATTCTCCTTAATTGATAAATATATCTGAAGTGCATCAGATTATCCTTTTCATCGTTCCCGAAGATGAATTTGTCAAGAATAATTTTTAGGCTGTTCAGTCGGAAA
>JAKJGA010000023.1 GCA_022704645.1 Spirochaetota bacterium | reverse complement strand
ATATATCATATGGGTGGATTTAAAAAATAAAAGATAGAAGAACTTGAATTTATGGATGTAGAGCCCGAAGATGAACAGCTGAGATCGATAGGTATGGAAAAACACTTGGAAGGTTGCTGGATGTTGATAAAAAAGCAGTGCCTGAAATTATTGGTTCTATAACTATAAAAACAGAATATTTTAAGGTAGAGAAGGCAGAGGTTTTTCGTGATAAAATTTCTCGTTGATCATGATTTGATTATAACAGTAATAAGTTTATGGTTTATAATTATTTTACTTCTCGTTGTTGCGAATAAACAATTTCCTAAAGAAAAACATGTTGATATTAATATAATTAGATCAATATTTTCAATTGGATTGCTGACATTTTTTCTCACTTTTTATGTAATATTGAAATGAAATAGAGGTGATTTTTGAAAAAAATATTATTAGTGACTATAGTTTTGTTTTATGTTTTAATTGTTGTTTCATTAAGAATTCCAATAAAAAAAGCAATTAAGTTTGATGAATACACTTTAGATAGCAATGATATTATCGGACAAGTTAATTTAAATGTGACTGGTGCAGATTGGGAAATATATATAGATAAAGATATTGAGACTATGAAAAAAATCATTATGAATCAAGATGTTGGTGTTGATGATAGAATATTTTATGCAACGATAAGAAAAAATGATCCACTTGCTCAATTAGGTGAAATTATTTTTGATGAATATGGAGATGAATTGTTAATGGACAATACGTTTATACTAAAATATGAAAGCATGGCTGAGGATAAGAACAGTATAGATTTTCAGTATTTACTAGAATTGAATTCTTGGGAAATAATATATCCGGTAAAAAGAATTTGGTTTATCGATTGGTGTTTTACAGATAGGGGGTTGACTATTTATGATTATTTATTGCCGAAACATTGATTATGTGTAAAATGATGATTTCCTATTGCCCTTCCAGAATCAGTTCAAAATCAAACTGGGGTGTACAAATATCCGAACACTGAGATGAATTTCATGCCGGCTTTGCTCTCTTTGAATTGTTCAATGATGGTATTCACCTGACATATCTCATTTTCCGTCCGCGAAGCAGAGATGAAATGAATACACAAAAGAAGGATAAAAACAGTTAGATTATTTATATAAAGAATAAAAAGTTTTCAAAATAATTTGGGATAAAACAAATGGAAAATAAAATTTTTTATATATTTTTATATTTCTTAATTATAAGTGTTGGTATTACGTTCAAGGGCGTCATGTATAGATGGTCTTTTAAACAAATTATAATTGGGATAATAGTGTTTTATATTCTTTCTGCTTTGTTTATCTTAGGAAAGAATTATTTATTTTCTTAAATAGAATTATTTTTTTTGCACCTTCCAGTATAAGTGCTTTGCCAGTATCATGGCAAAATCAAACTGAGGTGTACAAATATCCGGACACTGAGAGAGTTTCATGCCGGCTTTGCTTTCTTTGAATAAACAAATCTCCAACCGGATTACGTATAAGCGGTTTATCGTTATTGCAAAACAATGAAGCAAAACGATCCGTTTTTCGGAAGCCGGGGCAAGAAATGAATGTCGAAACTGGGTAAAATGATTAGAATAGATAATTATAAAGCAGATATCATTACGCGTATGCTGAGCGAAGCGAACAAACGCGTAATGATATTTCGAGATGAATTATAGATGAAATTCTGAAGTGCGCTAAGCACTTCAGAAAAAGACGAATGAGAGAAAAGAAATTTAAGGGGTCTGGGGATATCCCCAGCAACTTTTCCGAACGTACATGGATGTACGCAAGTTCGAGCGCCCACGGATGGATCAGCGCTCGAATAGAGTTACTTTCTTTTTTTGTAAAAAGAAAGTAACAGAAATGGAACTTTTCCCCCTAAAATGTGATTTATTAGATAAGAAGAGGGAGATATGAAAAAGATAAAAATTGCCTTTGTGTTGATGGGGAGTGCCATTATAATTCTTTCTGCATTTATTATATTTTCACTGATAACGGGGTTCAATCCCGATATGAAAAGGCCTCCTGATTTTGAAAAAATAATTACGAAGATGAAATCAGATCTCGATTTGACTGATGAGCAGGTAATCAAAATCCGCGCTCTTCACGAACCGTTTAATGCGAAGCTGGGAGAAAACAGAAAAAAAATCGAAGAGAAACGCGATAAGCTTTTCTCACTTACTTCTGCTTCAGAGTTTAATGAAAATGAAATAACAAAAGTTCTTGAAGAAATTGATTCAATAGAACGTGATAATAAAATAAGTTTTATGAGACTTCGTTTTGAAGGTGAAAAAATTTTAACAGATGAACAGAAAAAGATTTTCAGAAATAAGATGTGCCGTCATATGAAATTCAGAAACCGCGGACCGGAACGTCATGACTGAAAACGAATTTGCAGAATTGTTTCGCGAGACCAAGAAAATAGTTTTGTCTGCAATCGGGAGACATTTCTCCCGGAACTATTCTCATTATATTGATGATGTAGTTCAGGAAACTTACATCCGTTTTGTCCGCAATGCAGATAAAAAAGTTTTTCCTGATATCAGAAGCAGAAACAATTATCTCTATACGATTGCAAAAAATGAATCTCTTAGAGCTTCAGAGAGACTGAGGCGGGAAGAACTAAAAGCCCATAAGGCAATCAAAGCTGATCTTGTAAAAGAAAGCCGCGAAGAAATATCTCATGATGAAGATTTTGAATGCCTGCGTAATTATATTTCAAAGCTTCCGTCTAAATACAGGGATGTTCTTTCTTTAATGGCAGACGGCAGAAGCGAAAAGGAGATTTCCGCTAAGCTTGATATTAAATGCGGCACGGTGAAATCGAGAAGTCACCGTGCCAGGGCAATGCTGAAAGAAATAATGGAGGAGGATAACTATGAATTCACGAGTTAAAAAAGATTCATTCACACGCGCTATCGATTTCAGAATGGAAAGCGCAAAGTGGGAAAGGAACATGATTCGTTCAATAGTTTCTAATCCTTTATTCCGCGAGGTGAATCAGCAGAATTCTGTTGTTTCACTGCAGAATTATTATTTTAAAGCTGCGGCTTTTCTTCTTGCCGTTGCAGTTTCTGTGATGCTTCTCGGCAAAGTATTCGGTGAGAAAGATGAAACTTATTCAGCTTATATTATAAGTGAAGAGACTTCTGTTAATTATTTTTCTTATGATTTTTCCGGCGGTGATTTCTGATGAGTATGAAGAAGAAAGTATTTATAATTTCTGTGCTTGCTTTTGTCGTTCTAACGGTTTTTTTATTCGTAAAGAAAAATGGAAATTATGTTCCGGTAAAATCGGGAAAAGTCGTCGACGCGGTCTACGCTCTTGGCACCGTCAAGCCGCTGATTTATTATAACCTCCGGATGGGAAATAACAGTGCAATCTCCCGTATTTATGTTGTCGAAGGTTCTTCGGTGAATAAGGGTGATCCTTTGCTTTCTACAAGCGACTTGATCACAATGCGGTCTCCGATAAGCGGAACAGTTACATCTGTTAATTTTAAGGAAAATGAGCTGGTTTCCACCAATGCCAATGTTCTTTCTGTTGTCGATATGAAGAAGCTTTATGTTCAGATTTCTCTCGATCAGGAATCTGTTTTAAGAATACGCAAAAACCAAACGGCGGAAGTGTCATTTGAAATGCTGCGGGATAAAAAAGTCAGCGGAAGAGTTTCTGCAGTATTTCCATCTGACGGTGAATTTCTCGTCAATATATCGCTTGATTCTGTTCCGGAAGAAATTCTACCCGAGATGACATGCGATGTCGCTGTAAAAATTGCCGCGCGTGAAAATGCTCTTATGATTCCTTCTTCTGCTGTGACGAATGACGGAGTTGTTGTTCTCCGGGGCGGGAAAAAGATTTCACTAAAGCCGAAAACGCAATTGATAGATGCGGAATGGGTTGAAGTTACCGATGGAAGCATTCTTGCAAGTGATAAAGTTTTTACTGCTTCCAAGCCTGCGAAGAAGAGGAAATGAAACATTATGTGGTTTCTTGCACTAAAACATATTTTCACACGCAAGAGTCAGACTCTTTTGACTTTTGCGGCGATTGTGATGGGGTCTGGCGGTTTCATTGTTTTTTCGGCGATGCAGCTCGGTTTTAAAGAATACATGATTTCGAATCTTATTGAAAGAGACGGACATATCAGAATCTCTCCCAGAAACGAAACGATTTCTGAAGAAAACGTCAAGGGTCTGTTTTATGAAGATTCAAAAGTTAAATGGCTTAATACTCCGACCGGGCGCAGGTCAAATGCTAATCTGACAAGCGCTGTGAAATGGTTTGCGAAACTTGAATCGATGGATGAAGTTAAGAATTATGCTCCCATTGCTTCAGAAACATTCATTGTTACAAAAGGTAATTTTTCGAAATCCGTTTCATTGACAGGAATAGATCCGGAAAAGCACAGAAATGCGACTAATCTTTTTGAATATGTTGTTGAAGGCGATCTTAATGAAGTGACAAACGGTCTTTCTCTTGTTTTTGCCGGTAAACGCTTCCTTGAAGACTTCGGACTCAAGAAGGATGATACTGTTATTGTGGCGTCTTCTGACGGTTCACTTTTTCCGATGAGAATAATCGGAACTTTTGACACGGGAGATTTCCGTACTGACGGACAGACTCTCTTTACTTCAATTTCAACAGTTCAAAAGATGATAGGGAAGCCGGGCTATATCAATAAGATAATCGTAAAAATAGATGATGTTTCAAAAGCTGCTGAAACCGCAACCAGATGGCAAAGTGCATCTGTCGATGACGTTGAAAGCTGGGATCAGGCGAATGAAAATTTTCTGTCAATGACAAAGACTCAGGATACGGTGCGCGATGTTACGACGATAACTTTTATAGTAGTAGTTGCATTCGGTATTTATAATATTCTTAATATGGTAGTAAATCATAAGCAGAAGGAAATTGCCATACTGCGTTCAATCGGTTATACGGAAAATGACACAGTATTTCTTTTTCTGATTCAGGGAGCACTAATCGGTATTGCGGGTGTTGCCGCTGGCGAAGCTATTGCATTCTTTTTCTGTAAATATCTTGAAACGCTTAAGATACCTATGGGAAGAGGGCACATGAGAATATCCTGGGATATTATGATTTATCTAAAGAGCTTTGTTCTGGTTTTCGGTTCAGCTTTAGTAGCAAGTTATTTCCCTGCACGTTCAGCCGGAAAACTTTCACCTATTGAAATTATAAAAGGCACAAGCTGATGAAAATAATTGAATGTAAAGATATGGTAAAAAGCTTCGGGCATCCGCCCGTAACAATACTTAAGAGTCTGAATTTTTCTGTTGATGAGGGTGAATTTCTTTCTGTGACCGGACGTTCTGGTTCTGGTAAATCGACATTACTTTATACTGTGAGCGGTCTTGATCCGCTGACTTCGGGCAGTGTTTACGTTTTAGGTGAAGAGGTTCACCGTATGCCGAGCAGAGAAACACATGAATTTAGAAATCAAAAGATAGGATTCGTTTTCCAGTTTCACTATCTTCTTCCTGAGCTTACAGCGTTTGAAAATATTCTGATGCCTGCGCGAAAGATTAAGATGGAAAAGCAAAAAGCTTCCTATGCTGTTGAACTGATGCATGAATTTGAAATTGAAAAATGCAAAGATAAAACTCCTGCTCAGATGTCGGGTGGAGAGCTTCAGCGTACTTCAATAGCCCGTTCTCTTATTATGGAACCGCGTATTCTTTTTGCTGATGAACCGACCGGAAATCTTGATTCTGAAAACGGCGAAAGAGTTATGCATATTTTTGAGAAGATTAACAAAAATTTTTCAACCACCATAATTATGGTAACACATGAGCCTGATTTTGCTAAACGAGCCCGCCGGACAATACATCTTACGGATGGGGTTATTGAATCGGATGTCGTAAATATTTCTTCTAAGCGAAAAAAATGATATTATTCTAACAATTTCATTCTCCTCTGCCCTGCTTCCGCTTTTGAATGCGGCGGATGCAGGGAATCTTTTTTTATAAATAAATGATACAAAATGTAGGAATTTCCGTATTAATTACGGAGGTTTATATGAAATTGAGAAGCAGTATAAATATTGAATTAGTGTCTTACTTCATGTTAATTCGGGCATGTAAAGCTCAAAACACAACCGTTCCGAAAATGATAGCTCTGATTTTAAAAGATTCTGTTTTGAAATATGATATTACGAAGGATGTTCCTCTCTTTCGTACCGTGAAATATCAGCCAAAAGGTTTGGAATATAAGATTGTTCATTTTTATCTGGAGAGAGAAGAGTATGAGAGCTGTATTGATTTCAGGAAATTCGGTAAGGTTTCGGTTTCAAGTGTCTTGAATGCTTGGATTAAGAAATATTTCGGGAATACTGTTAAAAGCAAAAATAATGAAGACTTTAATACAATTTGTTTGAAATTGGATAACTATACTCTTCAGTATCAAATTGATATTAATAAAAATGATAGAAATAACGGACTTATGATTACTATCAATAGAACCTGGCTGGAATTAAGAAAAATACAGCAATAACATTCAAATATTTTGAACATTATCCTCCCATAAATTATTTACAAAATAAGGTGCAGAATGTATTATTTCACCTTCAGGCGGTGTTATGCTTTATCCATTAGATTTATTCGGAACATGTATTTTTGCAGTTACCGGTGCTTTTTTGGGCGTTCAGAAAAAACTCGATATATTCGGCGTCCTTGTTGTCGGGTTCGTTACTGCTGTCGGGGGCGGAACCGTCAGAGATGTCCTTCTTGGTCATTCTCCGGTTTTCTGGCTTAAGGATTTCAACTATTTTATTGCGGTAATATGCGGAGTTCTTGCGGCTTTGATTTTAGGAAGAAGGGTGCTGAGGATTAAGCTTTTTCTATCTCTTTCAGATGCTGTCGGCTTAGGTGTATTTACCATAATCGGTATAAAGAAAGCGCTTGATGCGGATCTTCTTCCGGTTTTTTGCGTAATGATGGGAGTAACGACTTCGGTTGCGGGGGGCATGATTCGAGACATACTTTGTACTGAAAGTCCCATGGTATTAAGCCGTGAGATTTATGCAACTGCATGTATTGCCGGAGGTTTTGCGTACTTCATTATGAGGTTCTTTTCTCTTGCTGATAATGCTGCAGTAATTTCTTCAATATTAATTATAATAATAATCAGGATAATTTCGATAAAAATGAATTTATCGCTTCCAAAGAGAAAAAATGCCTAAAGTTAGAATTATTCATTTGTCATCTTCTATGAAGTCTGTTGATATTATGGCAAAATGGGCGCACGAAAAATGGTTTGCTCCTCATAATATTTCATACAATGCGGTTTTGAAAGATTACCGCAAAAGATGCAATGTGAATTCTCTTCCGTCTGCTTTTGTTGCTAAAGATGAAATCAGAACATGCGGAATGGTTTCACTTAAGCAATTCGATCTCCTTTCCCGTAAAGATTTATCTCCATGGCTTTCTTCTTTATATGTTCTCCCTGAGTATAGAAAAAAAGGAGTAGGGTCAGCTCTTGTGCGAGTCTGTGAAAAAGAAGCTGCGAGGCTCGGGTTTAGTGAAATGTTTTTGTTTGTTGACTATCGGGATTCTATTCATCTTGAAAAATATTATACCTCATTGGGGTGGTTCAGTTATTCTGATGAAGTTGACAGTTTCGGTCATTCAGTAAAAGTTATGCGTAAAAAGCTCTAAAATATGCTTGAATCATTCTCTTTAAGCTTTAAAATGCGCTAAATAAGGGTGGGATAAATGGAAAAAGATGTAGCGGATAAGTCCGTTGAAAAAGGACAGAAGCCGTCGCGTAAAAAGCGTATACTTAAAATTCTGATCATAGCGCCGTTTTCAATTGCGGCTTTTATATTTGTTGTTTTGACTGCAGCTGTAGTATTTTTATCGGATAAGCGTGTTGAGCGCATCGCCGAAAAATATTATCCGGAATATATGAACGGTCGGCTTGAGCTTGACGTCAAACATTTCAGTCTAATGTCCGGGTTTGATATAAAGGATATTGTAGTTTACAATCCCGAACCGTTTAAGGGAGAAATGATCCGTGTTGACCGGCTTGTCCTTGATTATTCTCTGTTTCAGATTCTTACAGGAAATATCCGCTTTAACGAAATCGGAATATATTCTCCCAAAATAAATCTTATCCAGGAGAAAGGCGTTTGGAATTTTGAAAAACTCGCTAAAACTTCAGGTATAAAAGAAGAACCGGTTGAAGAAGAATCCGGTGAGCCTTCCAAGGAAATTAATCTTCCGATAAGTATTGAATTTTTTCTTAAATTTATTCTCAAAGATTTATCTATCGATGTTGATGCTGATGAGTTTAATGCATCACTTAGTGATTTCAGTTTCACAACGGACATTTATGTTCCGCCGGTAAAAAAAATTCCGCTCGGAATTTCTGCTGTTAAACTGGTTGAAACGCTTTCCGTAAATATTAATCCTGCAGAGAAACTGAATCTTAGTTTTTCATCAAAAGAAGCAGACGTGAAACCGCCTTTAATTTTATTTCTCGGACTTAATCTTGTTAACAAAGATGGTGAAAAAGCTTTTGAATCCCGTTTTAAAGCCGGTACATATAATTCTCCTGTGCGCTTTCAGCGTTCTCATCTCGGACCATTGGATTTTCTTATAAGCTATGATATTTTCCTTGATCCGATAAATGATTTTCTGCGCCTCAACTCCTTTGATGTTAAGTTCAAAGATGATAAGTGGTTATCTCTCGGTGGAACTGTTTCAAGCATGTCAAAGAATCAGAATATTGATATACGTATGAAAGAAAGCAGAATTGATCTTTCAAAACTCTATCCGTATTACGTAACATTGACAAAAGACAATTCACTTAAATTCGGCGGCCGACTTTCGTTATATCCGCTTTCTGTTGCCGGTAATGCTTCTAATGTAAGACTAAATGGTAATTTCAGATTTAACGATTTTCTTTTCCGTCAAGCGGCATTTGAACTTAAAGCTGATTCAATGGATATTGCTTACGATATCCGCAAGAAAGGAAGTGAGGCGGATATTTCACTTGGAATAAATCTCTTCCCGTTTTTTTTCCGTCTTGATAAAAGCTGGTCATCCAGAAATTCTTTTCAGCTTACGGCGGATATCAGCACCTATTCGGATTTTTCACGTTTTCTGATTAACTCTTTTTCTGCAAAATATTCTTCTTCTCCCAAATCAGCAAATGCTCTCTATCTTTCCGCAAAAGGAAAAGCGTCGATTTCTTCGGGTACAGAAGCTGATATCGAAATTCTGCCGCTTGAACTGAATGTCCGTGAGCTTGAAGCTCTTCTTCCTATGTCAATTGCAGAATCTCTAAATGCTGTACCTCTGAAAAAAAGTGTGAAAGCAGATCTTAACATATCATTTTTGCAGAAAGAGAAAATGTCAGCTGCGCTCAAGGCTCTTTTCGTAATTCCTGATTATGATGTAAAAGATCTTGCACTCGATGCATCTCTGACTCAGGACAGCAGAAAGAATCGGATTGACATTCACAGGTTTTCGGTTGGAAGCCGTGAATTTGGTGTACTTCTTAAAGCGGACGGGATGCTGGAACAGAAAAATTCACCTTTATCTGATTCGGACATAAAGATTTCACTGACTGCTGAAAGCGGAAAGAAAAAAGTTAAAAAAGAAAATCTTTCTCTCTGGGGTTCGCTTTATCTTAATGCAAGGATGAAGGGAGGTCTTGAGAATGGAAAGGCTTCCGGTGAAATCAGCATAAAGAATTTAAATTTTGAAGATTCGTTAAACATGTTGTCTGTAAATTCTCTCAACCTCGATTTTCCTTTCGATTATGATCTCAAGTCCAAATATGACGGAACTTCCAGGATTGCTGTTGATAAGAGCAGGCTTCTTGATAACACAGGTTTTAAAGAAAAAGATAATTTTAAAATAGGATCATTAAAAATTAAACATCCATCCCGTCCCGAACAGTTTGAACTGATTAAGGATTTATCAGCGTCTATGCGTTTTAAGGAAAATGTATTCAGCATTACTTCTTTGAAGGCTTTTCTTATGAATGGGATAATATCTTCTGATGAAATAATGTTTTATCTTGCGGATATGCAGACAAAAAATATGGAATATCGTATTTCACTTAATGCCAATAATATAGATATTTCCCAGCTTGATAGAATTTCTTCTTCCCGAAACACAAAAGCAGAAATTTCTCTCAATGCAGATATTTCGGGACACGGTGTTGATTTTTCAGGGGATCTCCCTGATATAAACGGTTTTATGAACATTTATAAGATTCAGGATAAATTTGCAAACAGGCTGATGAAAGGTCTATCTGAAGAGAAGGGTGAATCAAAACTTGGAGTTACACAGAAGGTTGTAGATCATCTTAATCTTCCATCAGGTTTCTATTTCAATATCGACAGCGGCAATGTTTATGCAACTGTTACATTAAAAAGAAAAGCTCTCGGTTATTTTACTTTTCATATTGAAGATGACAAGATTCAGTATGACAGAATTCCGATAAAAGAATATCTCGGAAAAATCAGAAAAGATGAGGTTAATTAAATGAAATATTTATTTATAATGCTATTGCTTGCATGTTCATGCGTGATTATTCCTCCGAAGATTGAACTTACCGGAGAAAAAACAATGATTGAGCGGCAGATAACCGGAGAATACCGAGAGCTTGAAGATGACGCATGGGTTGTTTCAAGTGCACGAACTAATGTTCAGAAGGAAAAAAGCGGAACAGCAGTATCCTTTTCCGATGAAGAGATTTTATCAGCACAGAACATCCGGAGTATGAATGAAGAAAGAATAAGACGATACAAGGATGAATCAGCAATAGGTGAAGGCCGGGACGGAAATCTGAAGTACAGATCAATAAGTGTTTACGAGAAAGATTCGAGGAAAAAGACGGAACTTCTTTCAATTATTGAGACTGAGAACAATGCCAGAAAAAAAATAATTCTTTATTATGCAGCTAAAACAAAAAGAAGCGAAAACGAAGAGCGGATTAGTTTTGCTGCCGAACAGAGAGAAAAAGCCAGAAGAGGCGACGTACTTGAAACTGCGGACGGGAAATGGGTAACAAAAAAATGAAAAATGTTTTTTATCTTATTATTGTTTTCATAATTGCCGCGCAGGGTCTCTTATCTGCTGATAAAAATGAAGTCTCTCTCAAATACAATCTGATGCTTAAAGATGCCTTTGATGAAAAAGGTACCGGGCGCGTTATTCCTCTTGCATTTGAAAAATCTGTTGAGACAGACGGCAGTCTGTCCGCAGACGGCAATTTTCTTGTTTATTCGTCGGATAAAGAAAACGGAAATTATGATTTATATCTCCGCTCTATGACCGGTATTTCTACTGTCAGACTGACTACACATGCTTCAAAGGATTTTGCATGCAGTATTTCTCCGGATTCGCGATCTATTGTCTTTGTTTCTGACCGCGAAGATCCGGCTGGTGATATATTTTTCGCTTCATTGGATCTTAATTCAATTATGAATTCATCATCAACGGGTATTCTGGATAAGAATATAACTAATCTGACATCAATGGCAGATCAAAACAAAATTCTCCGTATGATTAAGGATTCAGATCCGGTATGGTCTCCTGACTCTAAAACAATTGCGTTTTCTTCAGGCCGTGACGGCGAAGAAAATATTTATATAATAAATCCCCGTGACGGCTCCATTAAAAAAATTACTGAAAAAGGAGGAATATATCCTTCTTTTTCTTCAGATGGGAAAAAATTAACATTTGTTTCTTACCGCGAAAACCGTATGGGAGATATTTATGTACTGGATTTAGCTAACAGGAAGGAGTCCCTCGTTGTAAAAGGGAATGATATCAAGTTATATCCGGTATTTGCTTCAAACAATAAGGATATTATTTATACTTCAATATCTTCTGATACTAACGGGGACAGGCAACTCAATTTAAAGGATAAATCCGACATCTATTACAGAGATATTTTCTTGGATAAATCTTTTCGAATGACTTATTCAAAGGGATCGTCTTTTAAACCAAGATTTTTCCCGTCGTATACTCTTAAGTATTTCAGCAGCGAAGAAAAAGTTTTCAACGGAATTATTGTTTATTCTGAACAGCAGGGAGCGAATATCAATATCAATATGCTTCCTGAATTTGGTGAAATACCACGAAGAAAAAATGCAAAGGATCAGTATGATCTTGCTATCACGTATTCGGATGATACTGACGGTGAATTTTATATTGATTATCTGATGAGAGTTTATTTCTTCCATTATAATGCAGCCGGCGAATCGAATAAGCCTTTTGTGATCAGATCTTTAGCTTCTGCAATGCGTTTTGCTGTTGAAGAAAAACTTCCTCATTCGTCTGAAGCAGAAGGCATTATGAAAAAAATATCGCAGAATAGCAAATATGCTGAACTTCTTCTTCTCTTGCTTTCAGGAAAAGCAGAGACAGCTGCTCAAAGAGTTTCTGAAGCCGGAGAAAGTACTTCGATGCTGCTGGAGGATATAGCCGATTATTATTCTTTGCGGGATCCGCATAAGGCTATGTATTACTATAAGAAAATAATTAAAGATGATCCGAAGTATCAGTCAATTTCCGCTGTACATTATAAGTATTCTATCAATTTGCGTAAAACAGAGCCGGATATTTCCGAAGTGCCTTCCGAACTTGAGTATGTATTTTTAGAAGGTTCTTCATCTCTTCAGGAAAAAGCATCTGAACTATTAACATCATATTATATAGCAGATAAATCAAGTGCTGCCGATGAGAAATCGGCAGGCAATCTTACTCAATTGATCGATTCTTATAAAAAGGCAATTGATTCAAAGAAGTATGAAGGGCGTAAGCTGAATGGAGCAAAAATTCTATTATCAACTTTGTATTATTCTAGAGGTTATGTTTATTATAAGCAAAAAAAGGAAAAAGAATCTGCAGATGACCTTAAAAAGGCTATGGAAGGAATCCGTACAACTTTTGCCTTATACTACAAATGCAACATTCTTCTTTCCCGTATAAATTCCAAAAATCCTGAAAGTGAAGAAAAGTTTATTCATGCGGCATTATCCAATTATCTGCCTCGTTGGAAAATTCAGGATGTTAACGATACTGCAGAGAAACTTCTTTCTTATTATGAGAAGAAAGGGGCTGAATTTGAAAATAATGGAAAATATAATTCTGCTGCAGAGATTTATTTTAAATCAATTTCATTAGTTTCATATTTATACCAGCGCGGAATATTTAATGATCTTTATGATAAATATGCTCCAAGAGCACATGTGCTTTACATTGACGCAAAAAGTTCAGACAAGACATCATCTCAGTCAAATCTTAGCGCTCTTGAAAAAGATTATCTGAAAAATCTAAACATTGCAAGAATGGATTTTGATAAAGCTTACATATATGCGCTTGCCTATGTATATAGTAAAAAAGCACTTGGAGAATCATCCGAAAGTGTTAAATCCAATCCGGAGAATTTTGCTGAGAATTTCAAAAAAGCCATTGAGCAGACTGACTGGGCTCTCTTTATGGATGATACATTTTCAGATGCTTATCTTCTGAAAGGATGGATATTTCAATACATCGATCTTCTTAGAAATGACGAATCTGACGGAAATTATAATGCCGTAAAAACAGCGGATAAATATTTCGATAAATATCTTTTTGAAAAAGCAAGAGCATTATATCTCAAGGCTGTCAGTGTTAATAATGAAAAGATTAATCCTGAAAAGGAAGGAAATCTTTATCTTAATCTTGGTAATGTGAATTTCCTTTTAATGAATTATTCTGAGGCTCTATCCGCATATAAATCTGCTCAGATTTATAAAAAAAATTATGGTTCGAAAATTGAAGAAGCGGTTTTTCTGTTTCATCTAAGTTATTGTTACTGGCAGAATGGGGATTTTGCTAAAGCCAAAGAAGAAATGAACAAAGTGTATTCTGTCTATAGAAGTCTTATTACTTCAAAAAATCGGAAAGATTATGCCAATCAATTATATCATATCTATAAATATTTTGCCTTGTTTGAGCGTATGGATGGCAATTATCCGGAAGCGGAAAAATGGTATTTGCGGATGATTGATCATGCGCGTAAATACGGAATAAAATATGATGAGGTTCGGTTATATCAGGAGATAGCATTTTGCCGTGAATCACTCGGAGATTATGACGGGGCTATTTCCTATCTGAAAAAAACCGAAGACATTATTTCTGATGATGAAGAGTCGGAGAAAAAATATTATCTGAAACTTAAGGCTTTTTATATATTCGGACCGTTTCCAGTTTGGAATCTCGGCGGGGATACTGCTGTCATAGGTTCTGCGAGAATATCCGGAGAATTAAATAAAAACCAGAAGAATCTTCTCAATTTATCCATGATTGAAAATATTAATTATAAATCAGGTGATTTGGAAAAAGCTGCGGAATATCTGAAAAAGAAGATAGAAATAGCCGGCAAAGAAAAATCAGTATTTTATAACAATGTTGTTTTTTCATCATACAATAATCTGGGAGAAATATATTTTAAACTCAAAAAATATACTGAATCAGAAAAGTATTTCTATCTCGCGTGGAGTGAAGGCGAGAATAAAGAAAATTCCGAAGTGGTGTTTTCGGCCGTTAAAAATCTGACTGAATTATATTGTTTTCTTGCGGAAAAAAATATGAAAAAGCCGGAGGAAATAGACTCTCTCCTGGTTAAAATTTCAAAATACCGTTCGCTTTATGAATCGAACCGTTTTGCTTCAGAATATGAAACTCTTGAAAATAATGCTGACCGTGACAATAGGAAAGTCACCAAGCAGGAAATTGAAGAATTAAAATCGAAAATTGCACAGGAAGCCAAGACTGTTTATTTGGAAATAGACATTTCATCCGCTCTATTAAATATGGCGAAACAGGAGATGAAAATATCCCGCGGAGAATCAATTGATAGAAGCATTTATCAGAAAGCGTCAGGTGTTATTGAAACGCGTCTTTTGAATCAGAATATTTCTAAATCAATGCGGGCTCGATTGCTGATTAATCTTTCTCTTTGCTATGACCGGATGGATTTTCCCGTAAAAGCATATTCTACACTTGGAAGTGTGCAGGCAGTCATTGAATCAGAAATGATTTATAAACTCATTCCTTCTTATCATTTGTCTCTTTCTTCATTTCTTAAGAGAAGATATGATTCCGTTCATCTTCCTGCGTCTTCTTATCTTGATGCATCAAGATCGGGAATTATTCTTATTGAGAAATTTCCGCAGCTTTTTGCTTCATACTCCGAGAAGGTAGAAGACCTTTACCGGAATTATGCTTGTGATCTTGCTGAGGCAGGTTTGACTAATGATTCTTTTACTGTACTTGAAAGACTTGCTTCTTTTAAAAAGACTTCAAGGATATTTAATTATTCTCCTGAATTTTCTGAAGATAAATATAATGCCAAACTTAATTTTATTAAAAACAATTATGTTGAATTTAATAAATGCGTTTCGCGTATCGGACTTGATCCGCTTGCGAACAAGGAACTTATTAAAACAGCTTTAGATATATCCGAGAAGGTAAGTAAGTCAGCGCAATCTGACCCGGAGATATCACATTATTTTTCTGTTGAAAAAGGTAATGCTAAAAAAATAAAAAAACCTTTTTATGTTTATATAAAAGATAAAGGCAAAATGCGCTATTGGCGTATAGCAGATGGAAAAATAACGACAGCTGTTTACGGTGATTCTGATTTTACTACTGATATTTCAGATGCATATGTTATGATTAATGAAGAGTCGCTTTCTTTAAATTTGTCTGAAGCTGTTTATGTTTCTTCATTTTCCGATATACTCCGATTGCCCGAGTATTATGACTCTAATTCGCTTAATCCGTCCAGAAAGAAATCTCTATTGGTTGAAGACGGTAATTTGCTGAATGTCACCCGGAATCTTTTTTCTGATAAATATTTTCCCGTTAAAATTTCTGTTAAATCGGAATCAATAACATCTGATGAGATTATGCTTCTTTCTGACTCTATGATATATTCAGGAGTGTCAGAATCTGTTGTTTCCTCAGACAGGTTTTCATATATTATTGGTAAAAACAGAGAAAAGATATCCACGGGCAGCATTTTCTCAAATGAAATCTTTGAAAAAACTCTTGATTCAGGTAATTTGCGAAGCGCAAAAAAGATAGTTAATTCATTCGTAAAGAATTCCGAAGCAAAAGACAATTACATTAAATATTTGAATTCCAGAATTATGGAATATGAGGGATACTATAAGAAAGCTCTTGTAGAATTTCCATTTGATAATATTTCTGAATATGGAAGTGACGGACGTATAGTTTCATTTGGTCTATATCTTCTTTTGAAAAATGGTGAGATTAAACGGGCGTCTGATTACTTAAAGCTCAATTCTGAACTTTTGAATCAGAAAGGCGATTATGCGGTGTACAATGGAATAGTTTCAGGTTCATTGAATATTCCTTCTTCAAAGAATTATTTCATTGATGAAGCAAAATTGTTATCTCTTTTGAATTCATTTCTGATAATGAATAACCGGAAGACTGTTCCGGTTAAATCCATTACCCCTCTTAGCTTTAAGGATCGTGCAATTAATACAACGTCAATTGATGAAGAAAAAGAGCGCATAGATAAATATGGTGAAGCTGTATGGTATTTTGTTAAATTGAAAAATGAACTGATCTCCGGTACCAAAAATGATTTATCTGCATTACTCGCAAAAATTAAAACTGCAAGATTCGCGTACGATGAAAGCATTGATGTAAATATCTGCTGTTTTACAGCTGCTCATGCTGCGGAATCAATCGGTGAATTCGGCATTGCTGCAGATCTTTATGCTAAGGTCTGCTCTCAGTTTACGGCAGAAAAGGAAAGTTCACTTGTTAAAAGAGCATCTCTTCTGACTTATCTCGGAAGATATGATGAATCTGAAAAAATATTAAAATCATTTACGGAGATTAAGCCGGCACTTCGGATTATTTCTGCCGAAAATGCGGTTTTTACAGGGCTTAAAAATTCTGATGCTGTTGTTGAAGAGGCAAAGCTTTCTGCAGATTCTGAATCTGCCAGATATAATGTTCAGCTGTTAAAAGCTCACTTAATCCGTAAAAAAATATTGAGCGGAGATAAGACTGTATCCCTTAAGGACTATGAGAGCGAGTTTCTTTCTGCGCTTTCAATCGCGCATAATAATCTGTCTGTGATAAGGTCTATCCGTCAGGATCTTTTTGTCAAAGGAATAGATTTTATTATAATGCTGAATTTTAGAGATAGAAAATATGCAGAAGCATTGAAGTATGCAGAAATTAAGCAGCAGTTGATGCTTTCGGCTTTTGTTTCACCTTCGGAAAGAAATGTTTCTTCTTCGGAAAGTGATACATTCAGGAAGCTTTCCCGAACTGATTATTCTAAGTGTTTTGATATGCTGCGCAGTAATTATTCTCT